>JANYFO010000447.1 GCA_025362635.1 Gemmatimonadaceae bacterium
TGGGGCCCCAAGTGGATTCAGACGCTATCGTTTATCGTGCTCTCCCCGGCGCTTGGTATCGCGATGGGTTTTTTGTTGATGGTGCTTGTGTTCAACGTGTTTCGAAACGCGTCCAACGCGCGTGTTGACAAGTTTTTCCGCATAGCGCAGCTCACCAGTTCTGCGCTCCTGTCGTACGCGCACGGCGGCAACGATGCTCAGAAGACGATGGGCATTATTGTTGCGCTGTTGGTTGCGTCGCAATCACTCTTTTTGGCGCAAACGGGGTGGCTGCACGCCTTTTATTTGCAGGACTTAAAAACCATTCCGTTGTGGGTAGAGCTGGCGGCGTATACGTGCATGTCAATGGGGACGCTGTTTGGTGGATGGCGCATCGTGCATACGATGGGTACGCGCATCACGAAGCTGCGTCCAGTTGGCGGATTCTGTGCCGAAACCGGTGGTGCGATTGTTATTCTCGCTGCAACGCATTTTGGTATTCCGGTGAGTACGACGCACACAATCACAGGTGCTATTGTGGGCGTCGGTGCAACCACTCGCCTCTCCGCTGTACGATGGGGAATCGCGGGGCGTATCGTGTGGGCGTGGGTGATCACGATTCCTGCGGCGGCGGTCATCGCTGCCATCTCGTATAAGTTGCTCGCTGCGCTGATTTCGCTCTGACAAACCACGAGCGAGTTCGCGCGCGTCGCTGGAGCGTTGCATGAGTACTTCGTCCTCGTCACAATCGATGCCGTATTTGAACCGAGAGCTGAGTTGGCTCGAGTTTAATGCACGGGTGTTGGAGGAAGCGCTAGACGCGCGCGTGCCGTTGCTTGAGCGACTCAAATTTCTCGCGATTTTCAGTACGAATCTCGACGAATTTTATATGGTGCGTGCGGCTGGATTGCGTCGCAAAGTTGCCGCGGGGGCCCCACAATATCCGCCGGATCCGCTCGCGCCCGCCGATCAACTGGAAGCGATTCGTGCGCGTGTGCGCGAGTTGCTGGCGCGTCGACGCACGGCGCTTCGCGATGAACTTCTCCCCGCACTTGAAGCGCGCGGCATCAAGTTGGTGCGCATGAACGAACTTGCGCCGGACGAGGCAGCGCGTGTGAAGCACTTCTTTGAGTCGCAGGTGTTCCCGGTATTGACACCGCTCGCGGTCGATCCTGGACATCCGTTTCCGTACATCTCCAATCTTTCGCTGTCTTTGGCGGTGGAGATTCGCGATCCAAGCAACGGCAGCGAGCATTTCGCGCGCGTAAAAGTGCCGCGCTCGCTACCGCGGTGGGTGCCGATCGGACGCGAACACTGCTTTGTCCCGCTCGAAGAAGTGATCGGGGCGAATCTTGGCGACCTGTTTCCTGGCATGGAAGTCGAGCAATGGTTCACGTTTCGCATCACGCGCTATTCCGATCTTGATTTAGGGCAGATGGATCAGCCCGAAGACTTGTTGGAGTCGATTGAACAGCAGGTATTTCAGCGGCGCTTTGGTGAAGTGGTGCGACTAGAAGTGCAGCGCGGACTCCCGGAGTCGATTCGTGAACTGCTGCTGGAAGAATTGGGTGAAAGCGAGACGCAGGCCGTCGCGCCGCTCGTCGCTGGCGACGTGCATGATCTTGATGAACTGCTCGAGCTGGGCGATTTGCTCACGCTTGCCGGTCTTGATATTCCAGAGCTGCGTGATCCACCGTACTTGCCTGTGCTACCACCTGCGCTTCGGGACGGCGGGCGCAATATTTTTGATGTGATTCGCGAACGTGATGTGCTGGTCCATCATCCATACGAATCATTTTCATCGACGGTCGAAGCGTTTCTTGAAACGGCTGCGTACGATCCACAAGTGTTGGCGATCAAGATCACGTTGTATCGAACATCGGGTGATACGGCGATCGTGCGCGCACTCACCGAGGCCGCCGAGCAGGGGAAGCAGGTGGCTGTACTTATTGAACTGCAAGCGCGCTTTGACGAGCAGAACAACATTACGTTTGCGCGAACGATGGAAAGCTACGGCATTCATGTCGCGTACGGATTGCCCGGGTTAAAAACGCACGCGAAGACCGCGTTGGTGGTGCGCCGCGATGCCGATGGCATACGTCGTTATGTGCACATTGGTACGGGCAACTACAATTCGAAGACGGCGCGCATGTACACCGATATCGGGTTGCTCACATGTAATGCAGAGATTGGCGCTGATCTCACCGACCTTTTCAATTCGTTGACGGGTGTTTCGCGCCAAAAGTTTTATCGCAAACTCCTTATTGCGCCGGCAAATTTACGCGAGCGCACCATGGAACTGATCGCGCGCGAAACGGCGCATGCGGTGGCGGGACGTGGTGGGCGCATCATTGCGAAGATGAATGCCTTAGTCGATCCTGGCATCATTCGCGCGCTGTACGCGGCGTCGCAGGCTGGTGTGGAGATCGACCTGATTGTGCGCGGCATTTGCTGCTTATTGCCGGGTGTAAAGGGTGTGAGTGAACGCATTCGCGTGATCTCCATTATCGGACGTTTTCTCGAACATTCTCGTGTGGTGTACTACGCCAACGGCGGACATCCCGAGTATTACATCGGTTCCGCCGATTGGATGCCACGCAATTTGGATCGACGTGTGGAAGCGATGGTGCCGATTGAAGACATTCAGTCACACAAGCGGTTGCACACGGTGTTGGAAACATGTTTGGCCGACAATCGACAAGCATGGGAGCTTGCCGCGGATGGGGTGTATCGTCGTCGTCAGCCGGGCGGGGATGCTGAGCGCGGTACGCAGCAGATTTTGATGAAGGATGCGTGGGGTGCGGTGACGAATGTTCGCGAAAGCGCGAAGCCACAGCGGCGATCGGCGCGATTGAAGGGAAATGTTCGAACGGAGGGGAAAGGGCGGACGGAACCAGCTCGGGAATAATTAATTAGGGTGCGTTACTCGCCGTCGCCTACATCGAAACTCACGACGGTTCCGTCTGGTGCGATGACTTCGACGGGGCGATCGATGATTTCTTCCAAAAGCGCGCGCTTACGGCTGGCACCCCAACATTCGAGTCGAACACTGGTTGCACCGGCGGCTTCGATGGCGGTGACACGCAGCGCATCGGCATGCCAGCGCACTTTGAGTTTGCCAACTGCGCCGACATGACCGCGGTCGAATCCATCAGCGAAACGCAGTAATGCGGAAAGTTTGACAATGCGTTCGCGCAGTACGCGATCAAGTTGCGCGAAGCTGCGGTGCTTTTTTCGCGGAGCGGGACCGCGGTGATACCGTGCGACATGGGCGATGGCGATCTGCTCTGTGGGCGTCATGCCGAGGAGGTCGGCGTGCGAGATCAGGTGATACGAATGCTTGTGGTGGTTTTCGTAATTGATGTGATAGCCGACATCGTGCAACAGTGCCGCATCGGACAAAATGCGGCGATCAACGGCGCCGAGGCGCATGCGTGGCGCGAGTGCATCGAAGAGTTGCAGGGCGAGCGTCTGCACTTGACGTGAATGCGGTTGTTCGTAGTGACACCGTTCGGCAAACTCGCGCACGCTCCGTTCGCGCGACGCGCCGGGATCAGCGACGACCGGCATCACGCGCGCGGCTTCGAGCAGCATACCTTCGCGAATGCCGTACGCGGATGTGAGTAAGTCGCGCGGGTCAAAACGCGCGAGCACTTCGGCGGCGGTAGCGAGTCCGGCCACGATAATGTCCGCGCGCGCAGGATTGAGTCCCGCCACTTGCGTGCGCTCTTCGGGCGCGAGCCGCTGCAGCCAGTCCAACACATGTTCGAGTTCGACGCGCGTGACGCGCGTGCCGTGTGGCGAGCGCGCCGTCACGCCTTGGCGACACAGCATGATACCGGCCAAGTTTGTGAACGTACCGCCAGAGCCAATGACGCGGGTGCCACGCCAATCTTTGACGGGCACGGCGCGGCGCAAGCCATCTCGCACGTGCTCGCGGAGTTGACGCACCCCACGGGGACGCACCATTGGTGAGAGAAAACGTTCGGTGAGTCGCACGGCACCAAAGGGCATTGATGCAACGCGCTCAATGAGGCCGTCTTTGGCGAGCACGAGTTCTAATGATCCACCGCCGATGTCCATGACGAGCGAACGACCGGCGCCCAGTTCGAAGTGTGCGAGCGCGCTGCGAAAGCAGAGCAGGGCCTCTTCTTCGCCGCTCAGCACCCGCGTTTCAATCCCAGTGGCCTGTTGCACTCGGCCCGTAAACTCGTTGGCATTTGCGGCGTCGCGCACTGCACTCGTCGCCACTATTTCGATGCGTTCCGCGCCAAGTTGCTTGGCCAAGGTGACCATGCGTTGAATCGCGGCGACGGCTGCGTCAAGCGCCGTTTGACCAAGCGCGCCGGTGCGCTCGAGACCTTCGCCAAGCCGCGGCATGGCTTTCATTTCGTCGATGACGCGAATCTGCCCAGTGGGTGAAACGTCGGCGACAATTTGACGGACGGAATTGGAGCCGACATCGATCGCGGCGATGCGAATATCGTGCGACGATGGTGGAGTAAGTCGATTTGTGATTGGAATGGCCACGTTATGCCTCGCGCCGCGTCACGGGTGGGACGGCGGCGGCGACGCTGCCGGCACCGTCGCCATGTTCTTCATCCCAGCGATGACGAATTTGCTTACCTTCGGCGAGATACACCGCGTCCTCCCCGATGTTGGTCGCGAGATCACCGACACGTTCGAGATTGCGGCTCACGAGCAACAGTTCAAGTGATGGGGCGATCGTGCGGGCGTCAGCCATCATGTACGTGAGCAAAGTGCGAAAGATGCCTTCATGCAGTGCATCCACTTGATCGTCGGCTTTGCCCACTGCGCGACCAAGTACGCCATCGCCGCGAATGAAGGCGTCGAGCGCGTCACTTAACATGGCGCGCGCCCGTCGTGCCATGTCGGCAAGTGCGGGTAACGGTGGCATGGCCGCGCGCGCGTCGATGATACGAACGGCACTTTGCGCGATATTGACCGCGTGATCGCCGACGCGCTCAAGGTCGCTCGACACTTTTATGGCGCCGATCAGAAAGCGCAGATCGCGAGCCATTGGTTGCTGCAGTGCGAGGAGAGAGATGGCGAGATTTTCTGCTTCGACTTCGAGGCGATCCAACTCGCGATCCGCATCAATGACCGTTTGCGCCTTCTCGCGGTCACGCTCCATCAGCGCTTCAACCGAAAGGTCGACCAATGTTTCGGCGCGCTCGGACATGTCGAGCAAGCGCTGCTTTAACACGGCGAGTTCGTCGTGGAAGTGTCGATAGCCCCCCGCGCTGTTCGGCATTAGCCAAATCTCCCAGTGATGAACGCCTCCGTGCGCGGATCGCTCGGACTCGTAAATAAGCGCGTGCTGTCGGCATGTTCGATCAGACGGCCATCCAGCAAAAATGCGGTCCGATTGGAGACGCGTGCCGCTTGTTGTAAGTTATGCGTTACGAGCACAATCGTCAGGTCTCGTCGCAGTTCGTATAATAATTCTTCAATGCGTTGGGTGGCGAGCGGATCGAGCGCGCTCGTTGGTTCGTCGAGCAGTAGCACTTCTGGATCGTTTGCGAGCGCACGCGCAATACAGAGTCGTTGCTGCTGCCCCCCGGATAGCTGGAGCGCGCTTTCGCGCAACCGATCTTTGACCTCATCCCACAGCGCCGCGCGCCGTAACGCGCGTTCGACGTGCGCTTCGAGATCCGGACCGGGTGGTACGCCGTGCAGGCGCGGACCATACGCGACGTTGTCGTACACCGATTTTGGAAATGGATTTGATCGTTGAAAGACCATGCCGACGCGTTGGCGCAACACGCTCGTGTCCACAGTGGACGCATAGACATCTTCGTCATCCAACAGCACACGCCCCGTGTGACTAACGGCCGGAATAATCTCATTGAGACGATTGATCGACCGAAGGAGCGTGCTTTTGCCACACCCCGAGGGTCCAATAAGCGCGGTGACACTTTGTGGCAGTAACGTCAGGGCGACGTTAAACAGCGCTTGACGACCACCAAACCACGACGAAAACCGTTCGATGATCACACGACCGGAACGCGTTGAGTCAACGGGAAATGGTGCGTCAACGACGGTCATCCAAATCGACCAGTGAGATATGCTTCGGTGCGTGGATCGCTTGGTGTTGTGAACAGCGCACGCGACGGTGCATGCTCGATGAGCACACCGTCGAGCATGAACGCGGTGGTGTCGGAGACGCGGGCTGCTTGCTGCATGTTGTGCGTCACCAGAATGACGGTAACAGTACCGCGCAGTTCGTAGAGCAGCTCTTCGATGCCCTGCGTGGACATGGGATCGAGCGAGGCGGTGGGTTCGTCTAATAGAAGCACCACAGGGTCGACCGCGAGCGCGCGCGCGATGCAGAGCCGTTGCTGTTGACCGCCCGACAGTGCGAGCGCATTGCCGTGCAACTGGTGCGCCACTTCCGGCCAGAGTCCCGAGCGCTGGAGCGCCGCCTCAACGTTGTCGGACAGCGCCCGGGGTGACGCGCGAATTCCTGACGCACGAATACCGGATGCGACGTTGTCGAAAATCGAGAGTGTTGGAAACGGGGTGGGGCGTTGGAACACCATGCCGATGCGTCGGCGTAGCGCGACGACATCAACGGCGCGGGCGTAGATGTCCGCTGGGCCAACGAAGACTGAACCCGAGACGGTGGCCTTCGCTGCACTCTCGTGCAGCCGATTCACGCAACGCAGCAGTGTGGACTTGCCACATCCTGACGGACCAATCACGGCAGTCACTGCTCCCGCGACGCAATCGAGCGAAAAATCGCGAATGGCAACACGAGCACCGTAGCTTGCGTTGAGCGCGCGTATCTGCACACTCGGTGCCTCAACCATCGTCGACGCCCGCGCGCGGCACGGTGCCGTGCATGAGGGTATGGCGCGCACGGAGCACCCAGCGTGACAGGAGGCTCATGAGCGTGATCAGGAGTAACAGCACCAGCGCACCAGCCCATGCTTGCGCATGCCAGTCATCGTATGGACTTTGCGCGTACGCAAAAATTTGCAGCGGGAGCGCGGCAATGGGTTGTGACGGGTCCAACGACCAATAGGCGTTCCCAAATGCGGTGAAGAGGAGTGGAGCCGTTTCTCCGGCGGCGCGCGCAATGGCGATGAGCACCGCCGTCACGATGCCTGGCATTGCCGTGCGCAGCACAATAACGAATGAGGTGCGCCACTGCGGAAATCCAAGCGCCAGCGCTGCTTCAACGAGTGATCGTGGAACGAGTTTCACCATCTCTTCCGTCGCACGAGTAACTATTGGCACCATCAGCAGTCCCAGTGCAACACCGCCGGCGAACGCTGAAAAATGCCCGCTGGGGCGCACAATTAATTCCCAAACAAAAATACCGAGTACAATGGACGGCAATCCGCTCAAAACGTCGGCCACGAAGCGTACGACGGTCGCCGATCGCGAGTCCCCACGATCCGCGAGATAGAGTCCCGCACCGATTCCCACCGGTAGTCCGAACAGGGACGCGATTACAATCAACAGCAGTGTGCCAACGATCGCGTTGGCCATCCCCCCACCGACCATACCGGCAGGCGCGGGCATGTGCAGCAGTAACGCGGGTGTGAGCGCGCTTGCGCCGCCGACAATTAAATGCGCGAGAATGGCCAGAAGCGGCAACACCGCGAGCGCCGCCGCGCACCACACACCGGTCGTCATGAGCATTCCGACGCGACGACGCCGTGCTACGGTGTGCGTACGCTGCGCGAGTCTTGTGGTCATTGCGCACCGGCAGTTTGGCGCGTCCGCCACACGAGCCAGCGCGCGACGACATTGACGAGCAGCGTGATCACCAGCAGTAATCCAGCGACGGCCATGAGCGCTGCGAGATGCGCATCGTCCGACGCTTCACCAAACTCGTTGGCTAACAGCGATGCCATGGTGTAGGCCGGATCGAGCAACGACGTTGGAATTGCGTGTCGATTGCCGATCACCATCGTGACGGCCATCGTTTCCCCTAACGCGCGACCAAGTCCGAGCATCACGCCACCCACGAGACCAGAGCGAGCGGACGGGAGTACGCCATCTCGAATCATTTCCCATCGCGTAGCGCCGAGTGCGAGTGCGCCTTCGCGCTGTGCGCGCGGAACCGCCACGAGCACTTCTCGTGCAACAGAGGCGATATACGGTACAATCATAATTGCGAGAATGAGTGCGGCCGCGAGAAGACTTGGTCCGTAGGCCGGGCCGCGAAACAGTGGTAGTGCGCCGAATGCGTGCATTAAGAACGGCATCACGTACGTCCGCAACAGTGGCACGAGTACGACGAGTCCCCACAATCCGTACACGACACTGGGAATTGCAGCGAGCAGATCGATGAGAAATGCAACCGGTGCACGAAGTGACGGCGGAGCAAGTTCGGCGGTGAATATGGCTGCGCCAATCGCGAGCGGCGCCGCAATGCAGAGTGCCAACACCGAGGACAATAACGTACCAAGTACCGCGGGAACCGCGCCGTAATGATGGTGCGCAACGTCCCAGGTTTGACCAACGAGCAGCTCGGTACCATGGGCGACAACCGCTGGCCACGCCGCGCGAATGATCACGAGCGTGAGCGCCGACAGCAACAGCGGAATAGCCGCGGCACATGTGGCTATCGCGAGTCGATAAATACGATCACCGATTGCGGCACGCGTGCGCCGATGTTCAGGTGCCGTTGCGATCACGGCGTTGGTGCTCGCATGGTCGATCGGACTAACGCATCAAGACGGTCAAGGACACGGGTTGCCGTCTCTGTGGGCAGCGCGACATAGCCCAAGGCGCTCGCCATATCTCCACCATCAACGAGCGACCATCGTAAAAAGTCCACGAGCTGCTTCGTTTTCACAATGCCAATGGCGTCTGGCGCAATCAGCATGAACGTAAAGCTGGTGATCGGATACGCTTGCTCGCCAGGCGCGTTCACCAGCGAGACGCGCAAGTCGTTGATATCGCCCGTCGTTGCGACAACGCTTGTGGCGGCTGACGCGATTTCGAATGGCATCGGCGAAACAAATCGACCAGCGCGATTGCGGACATGCGCGACGGGCAGACGATTCTGTCGCGCGTATACAACTTCGAGATAACCGATCGCGCCTTCCATTTGCTTCACTTGTCCGGCCACGCCTTCATTGCCCTTTCCACCGAGACCGGCTGGCCAGCGCACATCTTTCCCGCGTCCCGGTCCTGCCGCCCATGCCTGACTGACGGCGGTCAGATAATCGCTCATGATGTACGACGTTCCACTGCCATCCGCGCGGTGCACCACGAGAATATCGCTCGCTGGCAGCGGAGCGCCGACGTTTAGTTCCGCGATGCGCGGATCATTCCACTTTGTGATGCGGCCAAGAAAAATATCGGCGATGACCTCACCCGAAAGTCGGAGTGGCCGGTGCAATTGCGGAAGGTTGTACGTCACGGCGACGGCGCCAAGCACGGTCGGGACGTGGACGATGTTCATGTGTCCTTGTGCAAGCTCCGCGTCAGACATTGGCACATCGGTCGCGCCAAAGTCGACGGTGCGTGCGAGCACTTGTCGAATACCTCCGCCAGAGCCAATGGACTGATAGTTGATCCGCACGTTCGTTCGCTGCGCATAGTCGTTGAACCACCGAGAGTACAGCGGATACGGAAATGTTGCGCCTGCACCTGTCAGATCAACGCGCACCCCTGCCACTGCGGCCGACGATGAGTCCGCGATACGCGACGTGTCGCGCGGTGCAGCGCACGCAGTAGCGCATGCGACGGCACACCAGAGCGCGAGGCGTAGCGCGCACTGGATTTCAGGAATTCGCCGACGCGCGCTTGAAAGAGGAGGCATCCGATAAAATATGCGTGACGACACAGAGGGTAGGTGGGCTGCGTCTGCAACGGAATGGTCGCAACCTTGGAAACGTTCTTGCCCTCGCATGCGGATCGGCCGTTGGATACGCAGGAATTGCCCCTCGAGCGGGTTGCCGAGTGGCTGCCCGCGCGGTATCGTCGCCGGAAATGGCTTCCGCTGATCCGACCCTTCACCGACGCGTCGCGTCGACACCGTCCAATGACCCGCAGACCCGCGCTGAGTCGCTGGCCACTGCGGCGCGTGCGCTGCGGGCCGCGGAACATGTGTGCGTTCTGACCGGTGCGGGGACATCTGCAGAAAGTGGCATTCCCACGTTTCGCGATGCGCTCACTGGCTTGTGGTCGCGTTACTCAGCGCACGAGCTTGCGACATCGGATGCCTTTGCGCGAGATCCGCAGGTCGTGTGGCAATGGTATGCAAGCCGCCGAGCAACGGTGCGTGCGGCCCAGCCGAACGCAGCGCATCGCGCGCTCGTCACACTTGCCGAACGCGTGTCACACTATAGCCTCGTCACGCAGAATGTGGATGACTTGCATCAGCGTGCGGGAAGTCGCGATGTCATTGCGTTACATGGCTCGGTGATGCACGCGAGATGCAGTGAAGGCTGTGTCGGTCGGATTGCGCTGGCGGACGAATCAAGTGCGGAAATACCGCGCTGCGAAATGTGCGATGCGGCACTGCGACCGGACATCGTGTGGTTTGGCGAAGCGTTGCCGACGGCGGCGTTCGAGGCCGCACGTGCTGCTGCGGTCGCGTGTGACGTATTCGTGTCGGTGGGCACGTCAAACGTGGTCGAACCAGCAGCCTCATTGCCGTGGTTGGCGGCGTCGCACGGATCGACGGTTATTCTGATCAATCAATCAATGAGCGGACAGCGACGCGGACCGAGTATTTTGCCGATTGAAGGGCCAGCTGCGGTGTTGCTCCCGCAATTACTGCAAGCGGCATTCGCGGGGAAACGGCCGCGACCGCGAGGGGTCGCGCCAGCGTAGCACTGTTACGTGTGCGCCGGTGGTAGCCACACGGCGATGGTGGTCCCGAGACCAGGCGTACTCTCCGCCTTTACTTTTCCACCGTGGGCTTCTGCGAGATGTCGCACAATCGCGAGCCCGAGACCAGTGCCGCCAGCCTCACGGGATCGACTTGGATCGGCACGGTAAAAGCGTTCGAAGATACGCGGCAAATGATCTGCGCTGATGCCAATGCCGGTGTCTCGCACGCCAAGCCACGTGCCACCGTCTTCGACTGACGAGAAGACGACAATTTCACCTGTGAGCGTGTGGCGCAGCGCATTCTCGGTCAAGTTGCTGAGAATCTGCCGTACGGCGGTAGGATCGGAATAAATCGTACGCGCGCCTAGCGCAACACTGATGCGTAACGCCACGCCTTTCTCGTGCGCTGCGGCCTGCATTGGCGAGACAACTTCCTCGGCAAGGGCAGCCACCTCGAGGTTGGCGGGATTCGGCAACCATCCGCCAGATTCGATGCGCGACAAATCCAAGAGGTCATCGACAATGCGTTGCATGCGTTGCACGTTGCCTTCGGTCATTGCGAGAAACTGCTTCCGCAGGGCCGGCGGTAAATCGTCGTCTTGAAGCGTTTCGACGAAGCCCCGAATAACCGTAAGTGGAGTACGAAGTTCGTGCGAGACATTGGCGACGAAGTCGCGACGTACCGCTTCTAGTCGGCGAAATGGCGTCAGGTCATACAGCGCGAGCAGAGCACCTCCGGCCGGTAACGGGCGTGCCGTAAGCGAGAGCGTTCGATCGTCGACGCGCGCCTCACTGGGCAATGCGTCCGCACCCGACAGCACCGCCGACAACGCTTCGCGCAGCGTGCGATCGCGCGGCAAGTATTCGGCGGGGAAGGGCACCGGTTCCCAAATACGAAGCAACTGTCGCGCCCGATCATTAATACGCACGACCTGCTGCCGAGCGTCGACGGCAATGACACCTTCATTCAACGATTCGGTCAGCGCAACCAGCAGCGCTTCTTCGGCCTTTAATGCGTGCTCACGATCGTTGACCTGTTCGACCAGTCGACGAAATGCGTCCGCGAGTTCACCCACCTCGCCGGTGCCCATTAACGACGGTTGGCGCGCAAGATTTCCGGACGCAAGCGCACGTGCAACATCGCGCAATTCCTCAATTGGCTGCGCGATCGGCCGCATGAATATGCGCGCAAGCACGCCACTGAGCACCAGCGCGGCGATCCCCGCGATGACGATGTCGCGACGAATACCGCTCAGAAATTCATCGGACGACGCAGTCGCGGGTTCAATTCTGTGCACGCGCGCGACCACGCGTCGCTCGACCGCAAACAGCGTGACGCTCACGAGCACTGCGGCTACGAGAAACGCGTTCAGCGTAAGGCGTTGGCGAATTCGCACGAACGAGGCGATGCGTCAGCCTCCACGCGGTGCAGCCGCGCGCAGACGATAACCGAAGCCGCGGACGGTTTCGATCATGTCACCGGCCACGCCAAGTTTGGTTCGGAGCCGCTGTATGTGCATGTCGACCGTGCGTGTCTGAATGTCAGGTGCTGCTTCCCAAACCGTTTCCAGCAAATGCCCACGTCCTTGCACCCGGCCACGCCGTTCGACCAGTGTGAGCAAGAGTTTGAATTCAGTTGGCGTAAGCTCGACCGCATGATCATCGACGGCGACCGACATGGCGGCGCGATCGATTCGCAGTGGGCCGATGGCCAATTGGTCGGCAGAGGAGGAGAGTGACGACGAGGCTGTGCCCGCGCGACGCAGGATTGCCGTGACCCGCAGCACCAACTCGGCGGGACTGAACGGTTTTGTGAGATAGTCGTCGGCGCCGAGCGATAGTCCGCGAATACGATCCGGTTCTTCGCGTCGCGCGGTGAGCATGAGTACCGCAACATTCCGCGTGTGATCATCACTGCGCACTTGTTCGAGCACGTCGAAACCGGACATGCCCGGCAACATGAGGTCGAGCACGATCAACGCCGGTCGTTCACGCCGCGCCATGTCGAGGGCATCTTGGCCTGATGCAGCGGTGGATACGCGATAGCCTGCCTTCGCGAGATGATACGCGACGAGGGCGACAATCTCTGGTTCATCGTCAACAACGAGAATACGATCGGCGATCGGCGGCGCAGGAGTCATGCGGAGCTGATGTCAGCGGCTATGGGCACGAAGGCTGGCGTGCGCGCGGCATTCCGCGCGTGCAGTCGTCGCTGGATCTTTGCCACGATCATTTCGATCGCGACGGTGTTATTGCCACCACGCGGTACGATGACGTCCGCATAGCGTTTACTCGGTTCGACAAACTGCAAGTGCATTGGTTGCACGGTGGTCAGGTACTGCTCCAAGACAGATTCCAACGAGCGTCCACGCACCGTGGTATCGCGACGAATGCGGCGAATCAGTCGAATGTCGGCATCTGCATCTACGAACACTTTGACGTCGCAGCGGTCGCGCACGCTCGGGTCGGACAACAACAGAATGCCATCGATCACCACAACATCCGCAGGCTCGATGTGTTTGGTGCGCATGCTGCGAGAATGCGTCGCGAACTCGTACACCGGCATCTCGACCGCGTCGCCACGCGACAATGCCGCCAAGTGCGTACTGAGCAACTCCATATCAAACGCCTCGGGGTGATCCCAATTCACGTGATGCAACTGCGGAATCGTGAGGTGTCGGAAGTCTCGGTAGTATGCATCCATCTCAAGAAATGCTACTGACGCCGCTGGCAACGCCTCGGCGACTTTTCGCGCGACCGTCGATTTTCCTGAACCCGTGCCACCCGCGATGCCTATGATGAGCGGTTTCATGGGTGTTGATCCTTGGCGCGAAGCACAATGGGTAGATGTCGGCGTGTCATGACCACCATGCCACGACGGTGTAACGGATGCGTATCGACGCTTTCTGGGCGGTCGACGCGCTCATTGAAGCTCGCGGTCGCGGCGGACACGGTCAACGGAAGGTGGCGCAATCCCCTCCACCTCGTGGTGCGAGGCCGCTAGCATTCCGCTATGGAAAGACTTGTTTGGGCGCGCTTCGGCCGCGCCTGCTGCGCCGCACTGTTGCTCACCGATGGCATGGCCAGTGAGCCGGAGTTGGGCGCGACCCCTGCGCATGCGGAGCGCTTCGATCTCGTGGTTGCCTCCACAACGGACGTGCACGGGCGCATTCGCGGCTGGGACTATTACGCAAATGCCCCGGATCTGACGCACAGTCTGGCTGCTGCCGCGACAATTGTAGATTCCCTACGATCGGCAAATCCGGGCCGTGTGGTATTGGTGGATGCGGGGGATTTGCTGCAAGGGAATCCGCTGACGTTCGTCGTGGCCAAAGTGTCGCCGCAACCGGTTCATCCGGTGATCGCGGCGATGAATGTGATGCGATATGATGCTGCCGTCATCGGCAATCATGAGTTCAATTACGGCGTGCCACATCTCAGAGCCGCGATGGCGCAAGCCGGCTTCCCGTTTCTCGCAGCGAACGTTGTAAACGCGCAAGGAAAACCTTTCGTCGCCCCGCTGACAATTGTTGAACGTCGCGGTGTGCACATTGGCATTATAGGTGCGACCACGCCGGGTTCGATGGTGTGGGATCGCGATCACCTGAACGCCGCTGCGCTTACGGTCTCGGATATCGTTCCCGCCGTGCGCCGAGCCGTCGCAGATGCGCGACGTCAGAAGGCCGATGTGATTGTGGTGCTGTTGCACGCTGGTTTCGACGAACCGTCCAGTTACGACACCACGTCAACGGGCTTGCCTTCCGAAAACGTAGCGGCCCGCGTGGCGCGCGAGATTGATGGCATCGATCTGGTAGTTTTCGGTCACTCGCACAAGGAGTTGATCGATTCAACAATCAACGGCGCGCTGCTTGTGCAGCCGCGCAATTGGGCCGCCAGTGTTGGTGTGGCCACATTGACGGTTGAACAAGTGAAGGGAAAATGGTCTGTCGTAGCGCACCGCGGCTTATCGGTGAAAGTGGCGGGACATAGGGAAGTCCCCGACGTGGTGGCCGCCAGCGCGGGTTCACATCGCGCCACCGTCGCGTGGGTGACAACGCCCATTGGTCGCACCGACGTCGTCTGGCGCGCGGATAGCGCCCGAGTTGTTGACATGCCCATCACCGACTTCGTGAACGAAGTGATGCGTCGTGAAGGGAAGGCAGATCTTGCGGCCACGGCGGCTTTTTCGCTTGATGCGTCGCTGGATACTGGGCGCATAACCATGGCGTCATTGTCGAAATTGTATCCATATGACAATGCGTTGCGCGTGATTCGTGTGACTGGTGCGCAGGTCCGCGCGTTTCTTGAGCATTCGGCGCGCTACTATCGAACGTTGGATGCGTCCGGCCGTGCGCCGAACGGCGGCATCGTTGATGCGGCCGTTCCTGGATTCAATTTCGACGTGCTCACTGGTGCCGATTATACGATCAATCTGACAAAGCCAATTGGTTCGCGTATTACAAAGCTGGAGATTCGCGGTCGTGCGATACAATCCACGGACACGTTTACGCTGGCGCTGAATGGTTATCGACAGGGCGGTGG
>JANYFO010000465.1 GCA_025362635.1 Gemmatimonadaceae bacterium
CGGCAAGCGATGCGCCGACTCGAGCGTGAATTCTTTGAAGATGTCCATACGGCGAAAGCTACAGCGGACGAGAATTTATGCGCGCCAAGCCTCGCCGGGCATGATGCGATGCATGAATTGATCGAATAAGGGCACGGTGAATGCCGTATCTCCGTGATTTGGACTCCAGATCATTCCCTTCGAAATCAACTGGCTTCGCGTCGGTCCGAGCGCCGTCACTGCACGTGATAACTCGTCAGCAATATCTCCAGAGCGATGCGGGCCAGCGCCGAGTTCTGCCATCGCGCGCAAATATCGCCTTTCGGTCGGTGTAAGTCGGTCAAACCGCACGCGAAAGAAACTTTCGTCGAGCGCAGCGATGGCGCTCACCGAGGCAGCGCGCACGTCATGCAGTGTGATCGGTGACGCGTCTGCGACCTCCCATGCGTGCTTGCCCCATTCTTGCACGAAGTACGGGTATCCTTGCGTTTCGGCGATGATGCGGTCAAGCGCACCGTCCGTGAAATAGACGTTTTGTTGTTGCGCCGGAATGACCAATGCTTGTTTTGCAGATGTCGGTGACAACGGACCGATTTCCGGAAAATCGAAGAGTCGTTCCGCGTACGACTTTGCACGACTCATACGACCGCGCAATTGCGGAAGCCCTGCGCCAACGAGTACAACAGGAAGCTGCCGTTGCGCGGTGCGATGCAACGCGGTGATGAGCGACGCGAGCTGCTCTTCTTCGACATACTGCAGTTCATCAACAAAGAGTGCGAGTGCCGTCTCAGCTTTCTGCGCCGCTGCTCCGGCGGTTTCGAAGAGCGCTTGGAGGTCGTGCTCAAGGTCGCCGTTATCGGCCAAACCGGGTTCCGGATCGAAATCGAAACCCACTTCGATGTCCGCATATTTCAGTTTGAGGGACTTCGCGAATCCGGCCAACGCCTTGAGCGACCGTTGCGCCAGTGCTTTCGCTTTCTCATTGCGCGATAAGCGGAGCAGCGATTGCCGCAGTTGCGGAGCAATGATCGCCGGTAGCGATCGATTTTCCGGCGCCTCTACGCGCAACGTATGAATGCCGATTAACTCGGCATCATCGCGCATACGGTCTAACAGCACTGTTTTTCCAACGCCGCGCAGGCCCACCATCAGAATGCTTTTCGTCGGTCGGCCAAGACGAACACGCTGCAGCGCCACGCGTACCGTCTCCATCAGCTCGTCGCGGCCGGCAAGTTCCGGCGGCGGCGTGCCGGCACCCGGTGCGAAGGGATTGGAAATGGGATCCATGTATCAAATATACGGATATTAGCGAGTTTAGCAATATTTGATAAACTGCCTAATATTCACCAAACCTGAGCAATTTGCGCCCAATCACCAATTTTCGACGCTGATCGTTCGCCTACGTCGGCGGTGGAGGCGCTGATGCCTCTGCTGCTTTCTTAGACAGCGTCGACGAGACCGCGGGTGCTTTCGGCATCATCAGCGCGCTCTGCCCCACTTTCGTTGTCAGAACATCGTTGATCGTGTTCATCATCACGGCTTTTGCCGGCCTGGGCGAGATGCGCAAACGTTGATTGGTTGAATCAACTGCGACGTTGCACACAAACGCGACGATGCTGAACGGTGTCGCGCTAATCGCGTTAATCAGTGCACGCAGTGCGGCAGGTGCCACCATATGCCCGCGTATACCCATGCTGTCCACCCATTGCTTCCCGACAAATATCATGCGACCGTTACAATAAATGGACATGCCATAGACTGGACAGCGTCTGTGACACGGGCCGCGTTCGGCAACTCTGGACGACGAGTAATCGTATGTGTCTTCGCTCGGTGCATTGATGTTGAAGACATTTCGACCTTTCAAGAGTTGTGAACTTGAAGCGCTGCGCCATGCATTAGGGCTACAAATGACGGCCTGACAAGATGCTGTAGACGTCTTCTCCTTTGCTTCCTATGCACATTGCCGGATCGACGAAGCCGCAGAGAGATGATGACTCTCAAACATGAAAAGCCGGTCCTCATCACGCACGCGCAATATTTTTGGAATAATGCCTGCATACGACCGTTTAGTGACAACTGGGTTACTTACCCTCGTGGGTACAAAAAAGCTGCCGATCTGATGGTGGCGCATATCGACAAGCGACATTGCGATCAGGACACGTTGGTCTATCCCATTGTCTTCCTCTATCGACAATACATCGAGCTACGCCTGAAACATCTGGTTCGCGATGCTGCGGAAGTGCTCGATCGTAATCACAAGGTCCCACAGACTCATCGACTTCTCGATCTCTAGCGCCCTTTAAAAGCCAAGTTGATTGAAATCGAGCAGAAATTTGGAAAGATGGGCGATCGACAAGTACTGAATAAGGCACAGCGCATAGTGACTGTCCTGAGCGAATTTAATCCTCTCTCGTTTGCTTTTCGATATCCGATTGATATCAAAGGCGAACCGAGTATTGATCTAACCGTTCGCCTAATCAACGTACGCCACTTCGAGGAGCAGATCGACGATGTAGCTGTGCTTCTCGAAGGAATCGACATTTACCTTAGCGTGCTCGCGGACATGAAAAACGAATTTCTTCGCACTGAATGCTGAAATTCACTTTTCAATCGGCTATGTGTTGCTAGCGCCGAATCGACACTGGAGCATTTCGCAGCGGACTTTTAATGCACGAGACATCACCGCGCACTAAACACGCGCTTCGTTCGTTCGCTGAGCATGACCTCGCTCCCGCTCCCCCATCGCTCCACCACTCGCACCCTCCGCTACGCACGCGCGCGCCTCTACCTCGGCATCAGCGGTGTCGGCACAGCCGTCGTCGTCGCCACGACCATGCTGGCGTTCGACATTCCGTCGCGCATCCTTTCTACGTCAGCCCAACAACCGCTGGTCGTCGCGGTGACGTCAGCGTGGCTCACGCTCCTGGTGAGTACCGTTGCATTCATGTGCTTCGACGTGATCGGCGGCGTTATGCTCGTTCGCCATCGGGTGACTGTTGGCGCGTGGTACATGGGTTGGATGCGCGGCGCCTCAGTGCAAGCACTCGTCTGGCTCGTCACCATCGCCGCGCTACTTAGTGCAGCACGATTGTTTGGACCGATTGACGCATTCGGTGTCTTCTTCGTAATGCAATTCGTGCTCGCCGCAACGCGCGGCGTCATGACGCGCATTGTTGCGCCAATGCCTGAACGCATCATGCCCGACGTGCTGCGCAGCGCGGCACAGCGCGCAGGCCTTGACGTAAAGCAGATCGTCATCGTTGACACGCTCGACGAAGGCTTTGTCGGTGGATGGACAGGCATTCGCGCACGCAAGCTGCTGGTACCGTTGCGCTGGGCACAGTTACCCGAGTCCGTGCTTACAGCCGCACTGTGCCGACGTCGCATCATCGCCGATACGGGCGCGCACCTCCGCGGCGTCCTCGGCGCCATCGCGTTTAACTGCGCCGGGTTTGCCGTGGTGCTGTTCTTGTCAAATGCGGTACTCTCCACCGCCGCTGGTATACTCACAGTGGCGTGTGCAATGACACTCTGGGCTTTTCTTGGCGTGTTGGTGTTGCCCACGTGGTCGCGAGCAGCCGTGTTCGCAATTGATCGCGTCGCGGCGACGCGCGTGGGCGTTGAGTGGATGCGCGAGGCCGTCATCTTGCTCGATCGGTGGCAGGATGACGAACCGTGGCGACCGCGCGTGATCGAAATAATTTTTCATCCTGTGCCAGCGCGCTTTGTTCGCATAGAGAAGCTCAATGCGCCAATTAGCAACGCGCCAGTAAATATTTTCCATGCGCATCACCTTGCGCGGCACGCGTTGTGGTTGAGCTGGGGCTCGCTCACGCCCATTGCCCGTGCCGTGCATTGCAACGTGGGTCGACCGGCGCTGTGGGCCATGCTGCCGGGCGATTAACGCGCTCGACTACAGTCGGCCCCACCACGCGCGAATCGGTACCGCGTACAGTCCTTCGCTGAAGTGCACGATGGTTTCGCCATCAGACGACACCACAGCACCGGCAAACTTTTGCCAGTCGCGACCTTGAGCGCGCGCAAGCCTCGAAAATCAGCGACGGTCTGCCGCCTTGCTTGGCTAGCGTGGTTTTGCCGCATTGCCGTGGGTCGAGGATTGTGGATGAGCACCGCCGTTGAATCGGCCAGCGGCCAATTGCAACCTTTCACTGCGTCTCATAAACGATGGTTTCAAGCAGCCGATTGTAAGGTTATGGTGCGGCTGATTGTAAGGTTATAGTGCGGCCAATTGGAATGTTGTGGCGTATTCGCCGCGCGAAACGAGCCGCACCACCATCGCGGAATTCCCCTCCCGCAGCTTCATTCCCACCGTCCCCTGTTCACCTGCCCCCGTCACACGCCCCCATGCGCCTGCCTCCGATCGCCGTTACGCTATGCCTCGCGATGCCAGCCATCGCTCACAGTCAGACCACCAACTGGCCCGTGTATGGCGGCAACGACGATCACACGCACTACACAACGCTGGCGCAAATCACGCCCGCGAACGTCGCGAAACTGAAGGTCGCGTGGACCTTCGACACGCACGACGAGTTTGCTGGATCGGAGATGCAAGCGAATCCGATCATCCTCGAGGGTGTGCTGTATGCCACGACCCCTAAGCTCCAAGTGTTCGCGCTCGATGCGGCAACGGGTAAACAACTCTGGCGGTTTGATCCTAACCACGGACTGCCACCAACGTCACGTTTTCGACATCGCGGTGTGGTTGTCACCGGTGATCGCGTCATCTTCAATTATCGCAACCGCCTGTACGCACTCGACAAAAAAACCGGTACGCCAATCACCACGTTTGGCGATAGCGGGTGGGTCGACCTGCGCGCAGGACTTGGTCGACCGGTTGAGGGATTGTCGGTCAGCGCGAGCACACCAGGCGTGATCTTTGAAGACTTATACATCATTGGCAGCACCGTTCCCGAAGCGTTGCCGAGCGCACCCGGCGACATTCGCGCGTACGATGTGAAGACTGGTGCGCTGCGATGGAGCTTTCACACCATTCCGCATCCGGGCGAGTTTGGCTACGAAACTTGGCCCGCGGATGCATGGAAAATTACTGGTGGCGCGAACGCGTGGGCGGGTGTCACGATTGATACGAAGCGCGCGATGCTGTTCGCGGCGACTGGTTCGGCATCGTTTGATTTTTATGGCGCCAATCGCACCGGCGACAACTTGTTTGCCAACACCGTGCTTGCACTCAACGCGCGAACGGGAGAACGCATCTGGCATTTTCAGGGACTGCATCACGACTTGTGGGATCGCGATTTTCCGGCCGCGCC
>JANYFO010000471.1 GCA_025362635.1 Gemmatimonadaceae bacterium
TGCGCGGCCGCGAGCACAATCATGTAGCGATGAAAATCCGGGCGCATAGGCAGTGCGGCCATGATTTCGCGCCGATACGCTTTTACATTATTGAGATCACGCACGGGCACGTGGAACAACGTTCGGCTCAGGCTATTGTAAATGCGCGAGACAAATGCCTTTTCATATTCGCCCTGCTTAAATCCCGTCACCATATCGGACGCGCCGGCGAGAATCGGCGCGACCAGGCGCGGAATGTCCTCTGGTTTGAACTGCAAGTCCGCAGGATAGAAAACCAAAATGTCTCCACGCGCCTTCAAATATCCAGTGCGCAATGCCTCCGCAATTCCACGTTGCGCACGATGACGTACCGGTCGCAAAAATGAGAATTGCTCGGTAAGTGCTTGCAGCAGTGCCCACGAACCATCGGTTGAGCCATCATCGATCACAATGACTTCATACTGCGTTTCCTGCGTCTGAAACGTTTCGTCACACAGCTGTAGAAATAATGGCAGATTGCCCGCTTCGTCCTTCGACGGCACGAGCACACTGACATCGACCGCACGTGGGGGCGGACGCATGGTGCCGGAAGGCAACGACGATAATGCGGTCACGGATGCAAGTGCACGCTAGATGCGCTTGCGCATACGCGCCGGGAGCACGCCGAGCTGATCGCGATACTTTGCGACGGTACGACGCGCGATTTGTACACCCGTTTGCATGAGGATTTCGACGATCACTTGATCTATCAATGGGTTTTTGCTGTCCTCGCCGAACACCAATTTTTGAATCTGATCCTTAATGCCTCGGGCGGAGACGTCATCGCCGTCCGAAGTTGATAATCCCGATGAAAAGAAATATTTCAACGGTAGCACGCCACGTGGTGTTTGCACAAATTTTTCATTTGTGACGCGACTGACCGTGGATTCGTGCATTCCTACGGCCTCCGCGACCTCACGGAGCGTGAGCGGGTGCAAGGCTTGTACTCCGCGTTCAAAAAACTCTCGCTGCCGTTCCACAATATAGTGCATGACTTTGAGCATCGTCTGGCGCCGCTGCTCGATGGCTTGAATCATCCAGTTGGCTGAATTGAGCTTGCTGGCGATAAAGTCCTTGCTCTCCGTATCAAAACGTTTTTTGTCGCGCGCAATTTCCGTGTACGCGCGCGAGAGCTTGAGTCGCGGAAGATTGCCGTCGTTCAAAAATATGTGGTAGTTGCCGTCGATTTTGTCGATGACGAGATCGGGGATGATGTAGTTGTCGCTCCCTGCAGAGAACCGCAGCCCTGGTTTCGGATCCAGTTTTGCAATATCGTCCGCAGCGGCTTGAACATCTTGCGCACTGATCCCAAAACGTTTTGAGAGCTCGCTCCATCGGTGTGCAATCAGCTCGTCAAATGATTCATCGACGAGGCGGTATGCGAGCGCATCGCGCCGTCCGGCCGCTTGCAATTGCAACAACAAACATTCGCGGAGATCGCGCGCGCCGACGCCTGGTGGATCGAGTTCCTGAATCACCTGCAGCATCAATTGCATTTCGGCATCGGTGAACGGCGTGATCTGCACGTCGGTTTCACGTTCTTCCGATTCGCGCTGCAGCCACTCATTCACGCCATCGCGCATGGTATCTAATGTGCACGCGAGGTAACCATCATCCGAAATGTTCCCGACAAATTCGTCGGCCAAAATTGCTTCTCTCGGTGACAGTTCCAGCAGGGACAACTGTTCGGTGAGATGATCGGATAAATGTCGAGCGTCGACCGTCACGGGCTCGTACCACTCGTGTTGTTCGCTTTCCTCGCGTTGCCCGCCCGTTTCAAATCCGTCCAGCAGAACTGCTTCCCAGTCGACATCATCGTCGCCGGTTTTTTCTGGTTCGGATTCGGACGCAACTTCTTGCTCAGAGAGGTTCTCCGGTTCCGGCGTCTCATCCGCATCCGATGACTCGTCTTCGTCGTCGTCCGGCTCAACGAGTTCAAGAAACGGATTGGTAAGCAGCTCTTGCTTCAAATGTTGTTGAAGGTCGAGCAGCGGCATGTACAATAGATCCATCGCCTGATACAGGCGTGGATTGATTTTGAGCTCTTGCCGAAGCCCCGCGTTTTGCTGTAGTCCGGTTCTCATGTGCCCACCACTCCTTCGTCCGCGTCCGAGAAGCGCGCGCGCAATCGCGCTGTCAGCGTCGGTCCCAAGTAGATCTTGGCGACCGTGTCGTCAAACACGAGTTCACGAACCGT
>JANYFO010000472.1 GCA_025362635.1 Gemmatimonadaceae bacterium
TCGCTAATCACGCCTGCTCGAGCCGCGACCGACACTCGGTCGCCGATGTTCACGTGACCGCCGACGCCTGACTGCCCGCCGAACTGCACAAAATCACCGATCCGAGACGAGCCCGCGATTCCGACACCCGCGGCGAAAAAACATCCTTTGCCGATGCGCACGTTGTGCGCAACATGCACAAGATTATCCAATTTGCTTGCCGCGCCGATGATCGTGTCATCGACGCTTCCGCGATCAACGCAACTGTTGGCACCAATCTCGACATCGTCTTCGAGCACGCAACGACCAGGATGCGGCACGCGCACAAGACCATGATCACTTTGCACGAAGCCAAAGCCATCGCTTCCGACCCGAGCGCCAGAATGCAGCACAACTCGGTCACCAATCTCCACAAATGCATAGGTCATTGCGTGCGGATAAAATCGCACATCACAACCAACCGTGGTTCCCTCGCCAACGACCGCGTGTGATCCGATCCACGCGCGATCGCCGAGCGTCACGCCATCGCCAATGATTGCATACGCGTCAATCGTGACCCCGACTCCCAGCATCGCGGTGGGCGCGACAATCGCCGTCGGATGTACGCCCAGCGGGCGCGGCTCATCACGACGAAAATGCCCCAGCAGGCGCAGCATTGCTTGAATAGGCTTCTCCACTACCACCCGCGTGCTGGGTGTCCCGTGCGTGGTGGCCAATTCCGGCGATACCAACACGACGCCCGCACGTGAAGTCGAAAACCACCCCGCGTAACGTGCATGCGCAAGAAAACTCAGATCCGTTGGCCCCGCACGATCCAACGGAGCAATCCCGAACACAATTGCTTCCGTATTGCCCACCACGCGCCCGCCAACTTGTTCCGCAATCGCAGCAGCGGTGATACGCACTCGCGCATCACCGCTGCTCACCGCACGCGCAACCTGCCCGTCGCTCACTTCGAAGGCGGCTTCTTCGTCGTCACACCCGCTGGCGCAACTGCTGGTCCCGTCGTCGCCTTTAACGCCGCCTTCGGCGCACTCAACCGGAGCTTCGCTTGCACTCGGTCAGTAATATCCAGATTCTTGTCGACAGAAACAATGACCGATCCTGCCGCTACGTCAAAAATGAAGGAGTACCCACCTTCAGTGCGAACTTCGTCCAGCACCTTGCGAACATTGTCCATAACTGGCTGCATCAGCTCCGCTTCCCGCTGCTGCGCCTGCTCGTTCAACTTCTGCACGCGCTCCTCATATTCTGTCTTTTTTTCCTGCACGGTCTTTAATCGCGCATCCTTCGCCGCCGGCGAGAGCGTAATTGCTTCCGCTTGAAACGCTTTTTCTAACGAACTCAAAGAATCCCCAAGTTTTGCTACCTGCGCGCGAAACCCTTCCATGTCCTTTTGAAACTGCAATTCCGCTTCTGCACGACCCGGTGCGGCCTGCATCAAGGCCTGGGAATTAATGAACGCAAACTTTTGCGCGGCCTGGGCGGACACCTCGGTTCCAACCAACAGTGCACAGGCGCCAACAAACACGGATAAACGCATCAGAAATCCTCTAGTTGAAAAGCTTGCCGAGCCTGAAGTGGAATTGCCACTTTGGGTCCGGGTGCGCGCGAAGAGTAATTGGATCGATCGCGGTACGGTCGAATCCGTATGCCATGTCGAGCCCGAGTGGTCCGAGCGGCGTGACGGTAGATACCCCAAAGCCCGCCGAACGGAAGAGCCGGGTTGGGTTGATCTGCCGCGCTGACGCCCAATTGTTGCCTGCGTCAGAAAATACGTTCACGTAGAACATCTGGTTGAGACGCATTCCAACCTCCCCGGTCAGCGTAAGGAACGCGTTGCCGAACGACGCTGGATCGGAGCGATATTGATCTGTGGTTGAGTTAAATCCACGCGGGGTGATCGAAAACTCGGGATAACCACGCACCGACTCTCCGTACATTACGCCACCGACAGAAAACTGCTGCTGGAAGAAAAACGGACCGGAGTTGCCGAAGAGAGCGCCGGCGTGCGCAGTCATTCCCATCACAAACTTGAGCGGCTGTGAGCCCGGGGTTGATCCCCCAAGTTGGGCGATCGGCGCAAAAGCGCTCATCTGACCAGTGACACGCTGAAAGTTTACCGAACCGCCTAACGGACCACCGCTGAAGTCCGCGGTCACAGAGCGTAGTGAACCAGCGGTCGGAAATGGCAGATCAACGCGCGTGTCGTACGTATACTCCAAGCCCACATTTGAGCGCAAACAGTTGCGCGTACAACCCGTGGCTAAGGTGCCTGACGTAAACGTCGCCGACTCGCCGTTGTAGGAGACCGCAACGCTCGATTGCAACGATCCCGGCACCGGAAGACCCACACGAACCGACGCGCCCGTTCGAATGTTCTGGCCAAGATTGCCCACCACAAATCGCGATTGCGTCCGGTAGGCGCTGAGCGCGCCGGACACCCGTGTTCCCCGCAAGGCCGGATCGGTGTAAGTTGCCGTAAAATCGTTATAAAAACGCCCGTACTGCCAATTGAGTGAGCCCTTTTTGCACCGCCCAAACAAGTTTGGTTGTTCAACGCCGATAAAGCCGCCAAAACCAACGCCACCTTGGCCCATTGACGCACCAAAGTTGATGCTACCCGTGCGCTTTTCCTTTACACGAAATACCAGATCCACGTCGCCCTGATCATTCACCGGGCGATAGTCGGGAAACGGCATCGGCGATTCAAAAAAGTTCAGGTTGCCGATGCTTTGATAACTGCGCACCATCGCCTCTTGATTAAACACACCGCCGGGCACGAGATAGATTTGCCGCCGAATGCAATCGTCCGACGTGTAGTCATTTCCCAGAATTTCGATGCGATTTACAATTGCCGGGTTCTTCTCGTCGATTTCCCAACGCAAGTTGACCACAGGCAACGAATCTTTGTCTAAACGGCGATCGACGACAGGCGTGATCCGAGCGTACAAATAGCCGTTGTTACGATAGGCGGCATTCACTTTCTCGATAGATTCGTCCCATTTCTTCTGATCAAACACGCCGACCGGCGCTGACGCTTCGCGAGTGAGCAATCCCTTCACGCGCTGCGTCAATGTTGGATCATTGCCTTCGAACGGATAGTACCGATGCAGCTCGTCGGTCGGGAACCGACGATTGCCAGCAATCTCAAATGTGCCGACACGATAACGCGGTCCTTCCTCCACACCAATCTGTACCAGCCCTTTTCCGCGCCCTCGATCGACGATCAGCGTGTCCTTCGCAATCCGCATGTCGACGTAACCCAAGCGCGAGTACAACGCCGGAATTCGCTCGCCTAAATCCGCAACGTATTTGTCGTCGTCAAACTCACCTTTTTGGAAGAATAAGAATCCTTCGGGTTTCGTTTTCATTGCACCGACAACAGTTGCTTCTTTTACCCCTTTATTGCCGATCACGTCGATGCCGGCAATGGCCAATCGACGCCCTTCCTCAATGCGATACGTCAACCCGATACGACCGTCCGACATCGGCGTTGAATCGATTTTTACAGTCGCCAAATAATATCCCGCACTTTCGTACACCGAATCAATCTTCGCGCGCGCGCGCGCCTCCTGCATGGGATCGATGGGCCGACCGATGAGCAGATCAATCTTATCGCGCACAGAACGTTCAGAGACCGCCTTCGGTCCGACCACCTTGATATCACCCAGCAGCGCTCGTTCGCGAACGACGTAAGCCGCAATGGTTTTACCTTTAACCGCGTCGAGGTCGCAACGCACTTGCACGTCATCGAACTCATTCATGGCGTACAGCGCTTTCAGTGCACGCTGGACAACGGGAAATGGCATCGGACTGCCCGCGATCAATCCACCGTCCGCGCGAATTTTCTCAGGCGTGATACGCACATTTCCGCGTACCGCAATGGAATCCGGATTCGCGCACTTCCCCGCCTCATCCTGCGCCAAAACAACGGGCGCGGCAAATACGGTCACGACGAGCGCTCGGAGCGCGGCTTTCAGGAAAACGCTGTTCTGCATAACCCGGGAATATACATCGAAAAGACAAGCGGCCGGACCCGCTGGGTCCGGCCGCTGGCGGACAACTGCCGTTACGCCTGCGGTGTGGGAGACAAGACACGAAATTCAAGCTTCTCTTTCTCAGTCGATGAGACGTCGACTTCGATTTCGTCGCCCTTCGCGAACTCCGCGGTCAGAATCTTCTCCGACAGCGGATCCTCGATGTAGCGCTGGATCGCCCGCTTAAGCGGGCGAGCGCCGTAATGTTCGTCATATCCGTGGTTAACCAGAAATTCGACGGCCGGCTCCGTTAACTTGATCACCAACTCTTCCTCGGCTAAGCGCTTCTGCACTTCCGCGAAGAGAATGGACACAATACTCCTTATGTGCTCCTTCCCGAGCGGATGGAAGACAATGACGTCATCGAGGCGATTGAGGAATTCGGGATTGAACACTCGTCCCATCTCCTCTTTCACCTTCTCAGATATCCGCTCAAAATCGCCGCGCGCATCACCGCCACCAAAACCCAACGATTTGGTTTTGGTAATGTCTTTCGCGCCAACGTTCGACGTCATGATGACAACGGTATTCTTGAAATCGATGACGCGACCGTAATTGTCCGTGAGATGCCCCTCATCCAAGACTTGCAAGAGGATGTTGAACACATCCGGATGCGCCTTTTCGATCTCATCGAGGAGCACAACACTGTACGGCTTCCGGCGAATGGCCTTTGTCAGCGTTCCTGAGTCTTCGTAGCCAACGTAACCCGGAGGCGCTCCGATCAGTCGCGACACCGAAAACTTTTCCATGTACTCGCTCATGTCGACACGGATCAACGCCGACGCATCAGCGAACAGGAATTTGGCGAGGGATCGCGCTAATTCCGTTTTGCCAACTCCTGTAGGTCCGGAGAAGATAAACGAACCGATCGGACGTCGTGGATCTTTTAAACCGGCGCGACTACGACGAATGGACCTTGAGAGCGCCTTGATTGCCTCGTCCTGCCCAACTACGGACAGATGAAGCTCGTCCTCCATTCGCAGCAGACGGGCTGTTTCTGCTTCCTGCAACCGCGTGACGGGGATGCCCGTCCACCGGCTTACGATAAACGCGATCTCCTCTTCGCCCAACGTTGGGCGGTGCGATTGCCGATGCGCTTCCCACTCTTCCTGTGTGCGACGAATCTCCGCCTGCAGCTCGCGCTCGTTGTCACGCAACGACGCCGCACGCTCAAAGTTTTGATCGCGGACCGCCGCTTCCTTCTCGGCGTTCAGCGCCCCTAACTGCTCTTTAAGCGCCGCAACCGCCGACGGCGGCGCTTGCGCCGCGAGACGTGCGCGCGCGCCCGCTTCATCGATTACATCGATGGCCTTGTCCGGCAAAAAACGATCGGTGATGTACCGCTCGGACAACTTCGCCGCAGCCACCAACGTTTCATCAGGAATGTTCACCCGGTGATGATCCTCGTACTTCTTTCGCAGGCCCTGCAATATTTGCACGGTCTCGTCGATTGACGGCGGATCGACCACCACCGTCTGAAAGCGACGCTCGAGGGCGCCGTCTTTCTCGATATACTTTCGATATTCGTTGAGCGTAGACGCGCCAACGCACTGCAGCTCTCCACGCGCAAGCGCCGGCTTTAACATATTGCTCGCGTCGATCGCGCCCTCAGCAGCACCCGCACCAACGAGTGTGTGTAGCTCGTCAATGAACAGAATGACCTGTTTGTTTTGCGCGATTTCGTTCATGACCGCTTTCAACCGCTCCTCAAACTGCCCGCGATATTTCGTGCCCGCGATGACGGCGGCCATGTCGAGCGACAGGACACGATTGTCACGCAACGAGTCTGGGCACTCACCATTCGCGATGAGTTGCGCGAGTCCTTCGACGATGGCGGTCTTACCCACACCCGGTTCACCAATCAACACGGGATTATTCTTCTTTCGACGCGTCAGCACCTCCATCACACGCTCAATCTCTTTCGCACGACCTATCGTAG
Source organism: Gemmatimonadaceae bacterium (assembly GCA_025362635.1). Classification (GTDB taxonomy): domain Bacteria; phylum Gemmatimonadota; class Gemmatimonadetes; order Gemmatimonadales; family Gemmatimonadaceae; genus Gemmatimonas. The sequence continues at coordinate 5,959 of JANYFO010000472.1, forward strand.
GGTCGAGCTGCCCCTCGGCAGCGAGTTGCGTCAGATCACGACAGAAATGATCGAGTGCCGGCGTCTTGGACTTCTTGTCGCCCTTCGCTGGCGCCGCAGTGGGCGGCACAACGCCGGATTTTTCCGGTTGTGGCGATTGGCCGGGCTGCGGCACATCTGTACCGAGCAGGCGCAACGTTTCGGAACGCGCGGCATCAAGGTTAACGCCAGCGTCCGTGAGAACCTGCGCCGCGATACCCTTTTCTTCGCGCAATAATCCGAGCAACAAATGCTCGGTGCCGACGTAGCTGTGATTAAGATCGCGCGCTTCGGCCATGGCGAGTTCCAAAACCTTCTTGGCGCGCGACGTATACGGCAAATCCGGACCAGTGGCTTGCGCCGCTTTTCCCTTTTTGACCGTCTCTTCGATTTTTTGCGTGACGTCGTCGAGATCGACGTTGAGGTTTTGCAACACGGCGGCTGCAACGCCCTCGCCCTCGCGAATCAGCCCAAGCAGTATGTGCTCAGTGCCGACGTACTCGTGATGGAGGCGTGCCGCCTCTTCACGAGCCATCGCAAGAACTTTTCGCACCCGCTCGGTGAAGTTGTAACCGTTCATCGTCCCCTCAGGGTCCGGTGGAAGCGAATCATTCGAATCCGCCACCTTCGCTTACTAACGCCTGACGCACGAACCTCGCGCGCGCCAGATTCGCCTCAATGTCCGTCATCTCACGCCCCTCAAGATGGGCAAGATGTGCGGACTGGGCAAAGATCAAAAGCTTGTTAAGCGTATATACACTCAGCCGAGTGATCAGTTTCAGACCGACCGCCAACCGAACACCGCTCAGATAGTTCATCGCTTCATCGAACGTCAAGCTACGCGCATAGCGCAGCGTACCGTACGCGCGCCACAACTTGTCTTCGATAATATAGCCAGCATCCCGCACCAAGACACGGCGCGCTTCCTCTTCGCGTTCGATCACATGGCGCACCACACGCACCAACAAATCCTGCAGCTCATCTTCCGATCGACCCAACGTCGTTTGGTTTGACAGCTGAAAGAAGTTGCCCACAACCTCACTTCCTTCGCCATACAAGCCGCGATACGTCAATCCCATCTGCTGCAAGCCGGCCAACACCTTCCCGATTTCCTTGGTCAGCACCAGACCCGGTAGGTGAATGAGCACGGACGCACGCAGGCCAGTTCCCGTATTCGTGGGACAAGCCGTAAGAAATCCGAATTCGCGATGAAAGGCGAACGGTACCTGCGCGCCGAGTTCGCGGTCCAAACGTTGTACGGTCTCGAATGCTTGGGGTACGGCAAATCCCGACCGCAGCGCCTGCAAGCGTAGATGATCTTCCTCGTTAACCAACAAGCCAACGTCCTCACCCAAAAACACCGCGGCGCCAGAGCGCAACGGGTGCTGTTGATCGAGACCTGCCAACTCCTTACTCACCAAATGTCGCTCGTGCAAGAGCCGACGATCTTGCACTCCTAGTTCCTCGAGCCGAAGCAAAAGACTCCCGCGGAGTGACGGCACAGCACTGAGCGCATCGCGAACCTGGGCAAGCATGCGCAATCGCTCACCGTCGCGCGCGCGACCCGTAAACGCATACCCGGTGACGTTACGTGCCAATCGCATCCGCGTGGAAATCACAATGTCCGCATGCGACCCCGATGCGTCCAACCAGCGCACGCCGCCATCGGGGAGCAACGACAAATCGAGCGCGTGTGTGCCCCCGCTCATTCAATCACCCGAATGCGGTCGCGCAGCTCCGCCGCCAATTCGAACTGTTCAGACTGCACCGCACGCAGCAATCGATCGTTCAAATCGTAAAGCGTATCAGGTTTCTCGACCATATGTGTGATTGGTGGCTCGTACTTAATGCCGACGTGTTTGGAACTGCCATGTAGTCGGCGCAGCAGCTCGCGCAGACTGCGTTCCATCGCGTCGTAGCAGTGCGGGCATCCAAGGCGTCCGGTGGCGCGAAAATCGCGCGACGTGGAGCCACAAAATGTACAAGACGGTGCGTCCTCCGCCGTGGCCGATGCCTGACTCTGCACTGCCTGCAAAATATCGCCCAGCGGATGTTGCGGCATCGCCAACGTGGTTTCGACTCCCTTCGCCGCCGCGCACTTTTCGCAGAGGTGCAGCTGAGTCACCGCGTTCTCCACGATACGCGTGAGATGCACTACAGCATCGCGTTCTTTGCAGTTGTCGCAGAGCATCAAGCCTCTATCTGTGGTCCGTACATCACGTTAACCGCCCCCCTTCCAACAACAGCTCCCGATCAGCACGCGACGCCAATGACTGATTGTGCGTCACGACAACGAGACCCAACGCAAGGTCACGAGCCAGCTCAGCGAACAAGTCGTGCAGCCGCTCGGCGTTGTGCAAATCCAGATTGCCACTGGGCTCGTCGGCGAGCAATAGCGCCGGCTCCGTCGCCAGCGCACGAGCCACGGCAGTCCGTTGCTGCTCGCCACCAGATAACGCCGCCGGCCGATGGTGTAACCGGGAGGACAGCCCAACGCGTTCCAACAGAATCTCCGCACGCCGGCGCGCGCTCGTGTCGTCCACACCTGCGATGCGCAACGGCATCATCACATTCTCCACCGCGGAAAATTCACGGAGGAGATGATGAAATTGAAACACAAAGCCAACGGAACGGTTCCGCAGTGTTGCGAGTGCATCGTCGCTGAGGATGGCGATGGGCTGTCCTGCCATGCTAATGGTTCCGGCCGACGGACGTTCCAACGCGCCCAGCAGATGTAGCAACGTGCTCTTTCCAGAACCACTCGCACCGACGATCGCGACCATCTCACCGCGATGCACGGTGAGCGAGACATTGTCGAGCACACGAATGGTCGCACCGTCTACGCCACGAAAATCTTTTACGAGTCCATGGGCTTCCATTACCACGCGGCGTTCGGACGCACTGGCGAGTTCATCAATCATGTCGAATGGCATCGACAGGATACATGCGAGCCGCTTGCGATGCAGGGTAAAGCGTGGCGAGCGTCGCGACCACGAGGCTGGCCAGGACAATCGAAATTACATCGGTCGCTTGTGTTGCCACCGGTAAATGATCAATGAAATAAATCGACGGATCAAGCGCGATAAGCTTATAGCGATCAAGGAGAGTGGTCACCAGCAGTCCGAGCGCCAGTCCAGCCGCCGTTCCGACGCCGCCAACCACAATCCCCTGCAGCAG
>JANYFO010000479.1 GCA_025362635.1 Gemmatimonadaceae bacterium
ACCGTGCCGTCGGCGCGTGCGCCCATGGTGCCGACCATTTTGGATATCGCGCCGATGCTGCAGCTCGACCATCGGTGGTGGAAGGTGCATAAGCGGTGGAAATATCGGCGACGCTACACGGCCACGGTGCAACGTGCGGACCTGATCATCGCAATTTCAGCGTTCACGGCGAGTGAAATACGACGCACGCTTCCTGTTGATCCGTCAAAGTTGCGGGTGACGTTACTCGCTACGGACGATATCGCGCTGATTGCGAACGCTGCATCCGCGTCGCTTGAACGACTCGGCGTGACTGGACCATTCTTTTTGACCGTGGGCGCACAAGAATCGCGCAAGAACTTGGGCGTGCTCTATCGCGCGATGGACATCTTGCACGCGCGTGGTGAGCGCGTCCCCTTGGTACAGTGTGGGCCGACCGCGAAGCGCACGAATTATGCGTGGCTGCATCATGCGGGGTTTGTCGACGACGGGGAGCTCGCGACACTTTATCGCGACGCCACCGCTCTTGTATTTCCGTCTCGATACGAAGGCTTTGGGTTGCCGGCACTGGAAGCGATGGCCGCTGGTGGGCGCGTGATCTGTGCGGAGGCGAGCTCGTTACCTGAGGTCGTGGGCGACGCGGCGTTGCTCTTCCCTTGGGATGATGCGGAGGCATTAGCGCGTCAGCTTCTGCGGGTGTTGCACGACGGTGGGTTGCGCGATTCTCTGACGACGGCCGGTGCCGCTCAAGCAGGCCGCTTTTCGTGGGAGAAAACGGCACGGGAGACGTTGGCGGTTTTTGGGGAGGCGGCGGGGCGGTAAGTACGCGGGGTACAACGGGGACAGTAAATCACAGAATAAATTTTTATTGCGGGTAGCGAGTTGGTGGGCCGTTGACATTGCACTTTTTTTGAATCGTCTCCGCGTGAAACCGCTGTTCTCACCGCTGGCACCGCCGACAGTAAAACGTACTCCGCCCCTTTTGCACGATGCGCACGATTGGCGCGGTGCAGCGCAAACACGGCTGCCCTTCGCGATCGTACACACGCCACAATTCATCCACGGGCTCCACGCGCTCCACGCGCTCGTAGTATCGCATACTTGGCGCCTGTTGGAGTACGAGTCGAATTGCATCCCGCAGTCGAGTTACGCGGAGCAGTGCGATGCGATTGGCCGCCGTGTCCGGTCGGATGCGCGCTTCCCACAGCGCCTCAGCAGCGTAAATGTTGCCCAGGCCGGCGATCACACGCTGATCGAGGAGCACTGGCTTGATCGGACCTCGTTGCGCCTGCAGTGCCGTCAATAGCACGGTGGCCGTGAAATCAGCATCGAGTGGCTCGGGCCCGTAAACCGGCAGCGTGAATGCGCCCGGGTCATGCACGGTGAGCACGCCAAACGCGCGACTGTCCACAAACGAGATGCGCGTCCCATCATCGCACGTAAAACGTGCGCGTTCGTACGGCGGTGCTGGATCGTCGTGGCGCCCAATGTCCCAGTCGCCAGTCATCCGTAGATGCACGGCGAGAACGCGGTCATCGGCGAACCGCACGATTTGCAGTTTTGCTCTTCGATCAACACTGATCACCCGCGGCCCGATTAGCTGCTGGCACGCAACGTCGGTGAGCGCTCGCGCGGTTGATGGATGCAAGGCTCGCGCGGTAACAAAGGTGCGGCCGATGATCGCGGCACGGAGTCGACGCGCGGCGTCCTCCACCTCTGGCAGTTCTGGCATATGCAAAGATTTAGCAGCGTGTTGACGAAGAATGTGCACGCACGCTTGCATATCAGAGAGCGGCACATATTTTCTCCACATTCTTCCACACGGGATACTCTCTTCAATTCTCCGCGCTCACTCAGATACGAGTACGAGCAGTACGTCGAGCGAGAAATCGAGGACTACAAAGACTCGGTGTCGCGAAGCGCGCTGTTGAAGATTGGCGACGAGGCGGTGGCCGTGCTGTGCAGTGAAGCGCAGACCACACTCACGGAAATCGTCGTGTGGCAGGAAGTTGATCGGATTATTGCGCGACGATTGCGCTTACCGACATATGCGACGTGGAAACGCCGACGTTTGAAA
>JANYFO010000486.1 GCA_025362635.1 Gemmatimonadaceae bacterium
TTTCAAACGCCTCATGCACGACCAATTGCCTTGCGCCAATGGTCAAAGTAATCCGCGATAACTTCGGTTTTGTACACGGCACCATGGTCACGATTCATAGCTACACCAACGATCAGTCCATTTTGGACTTGCCGCACAAAGATTTGCGGCGCGCGCGCGCGGCGGCAGTTTCGATGATCCCAACGTCGACCGGCGCCGCGAAAGCCACGGCGCTCGTAATCCCAGAAGTAAAGGGCAAGATCGATGGAATGTCCGTCCGTGTGCCAACACCCGATGTGTCGTTCACCGACCTTACGTGCGTTGTCGAAAAATCCGTGACGAAAGACTCCGTGAACGCCGCGTTCAAGCTGGCAGCGGCGAGCGGCGCGCTGTCGGGCGTGTTGGACTACAGCGAAGTTCCGCTCGTGTCGATTGACTACGTCGGGAATCCGAACTCGTGCACGCTTGACGCGTTGAGCACGATCGTGATCGATGGCACCTTGGTGAAAATCTCCGGCTGGTATGATAACGAGTGGGGGTACTCGTCGCGTTGCGTCGATCTTCTCCGCTACGTCGGCGCGCGCCTTTAATCGGTCGCGACATTTTCGCTCAAGACTTGGCCAAGCCCCGGTGCAACACGGCCGGGGCTTCTCACTGAACTCCCATGAAAACACGCACGATTCGTGATCTGTCGGTCGCCGAGTTAAACGGCAAACGTGCGTTGGTGCGCGTGGATTTTAACGTGCCGGTGGATGCAGCGGGTCTCGTGACCGACGACACCCGCATCATCGCGACGTTGCCCACCATCAACCTGTTGCTCGACGCTGGAGCGCGCGTCGTGCTGCTCGCGCACTTTGGTCGTCCCACTGGCGCGCCCGACGTGAAGTACTCGCTCGCGCCGGTCGCCGCACGACTGCGTGCACTGCTGAAACGACCGGTGCAATTTCTCGCGGACACCGTCGGAGCGACTGCCGAAGATGCGTCGAACGCCTTGCCGTTTGGCAGCACATTGTTGCTGGAGAACACACGCTTTTTAGCGGGCGAAGAATCGAACGATGTTGCGCTGGCGCAGGCCCTTGCGGCGCTCGGCGATTTGTATATCAACGACGCGTTTGGTGCCGCACATCGCGCGCATGCGAGCACAGCAGGCGTTGCTCACTATCTCAAGCCCGCGGTGGCGGGTTTGTTGATGGAGAAGGAATTGGCCTACCTCGGAAACGCGCTCGCTGCGCCGACGCGTCCATTTCTGGCGATCCTCGGCGGCTCAAAAATATCCGGCAAGATCGATGTTGTCGAAGCGTTGCTTCCGAAGGTGGATCACTTGCTTATTGGCGGAGCCATGGCGTGCACGTTCTTTCGCGCGATGGGGTTTGAAACGGGCACGTCGCTCGTCGAACCCGATCGACTGGAGATGGCAAAAGCATTGTTGCGTCGTGCGGGCGAAAAGCTGGTGTTGCCGAGCGATGCGATGGTCGCCGCGAAGATGGATTGTGGTGACGCGTTTCACGTCGTCGCACGCGACGCGATCCCGGCGGACGAAGCAATGTTCGACATCGGCCCGGTCACGAGTGACGCGTACGCGACACTTATCGCCTCTGCGCAAACCGTCTTGTGGAACGGACCGATGGGCGTCTTCGAAAAGCCGCCGTTCGACCGCGGGACGATGCGCGTTGCACACGCGATGGCGAACGCGACAGATCGCGGAGCAATCACCATTATTGGTGGTGGCGATTCCGCCGCTGCGGTCGCGAACGAAAAACTCGAAGCGCGCATGTCGCATGTGTCGACCGGCGGTGGTGCCTCGCTGGAATTTCTCGAGGGCAAGGCGTTGCCCGGTGTCACCGCACTCGACACGATCTGATCCTCTGCTTTCGACCCCTTTTCATACACCATGCATCTGAAGCCCATCATCGCGGCCAACTGGAAAATGAATCATGGCCCGACAGACGCGCGCGCATTTCTGCAACGATTTCTCGCGCAAGCACCGCGTCAGCATGATCGAACCTTGGTTTTTTTCCCGTCGGCATTGACGTTTTCCGCGGTCATGGAGGCCGTCCGCGAACGACCTGATATTTGGGTCGGCGTGCAGAATGTGTACAGCGAAGCGCAGGGTGCATACACCGGCGAGAACTCCGTGCTGATGGCGCGGGACGCCGGCGCGCGTGTGGCGCTTATCGGGCACTCCGAACGACGTCATGTGTTTGGTGAAACCGACGCGGCAACGACGAAAAAATGCGCGCTTGTGTCACAAGCGCGCCTCGTCCCTATGCTGTGCGTTGGCGAAACCCTCGCGGAACGCGAAGCAGGCGCCACAGCAGCCGTGGTTGAGCGACAGTTGACGGCCGGCATCGCCGAACTTGAAGATCCAAGCGTGGCCAGCATGATGTTGGCGTACGAGCCCGTGTGGGCCATCGGCACAGGGCGAACGGCCACGCCCGACGATGCCAGTGACATTCATGGTGTGCTGCGTCGTGCGTTGGCGGCCCGCATTGGCGAAAAGGCGGCGGCGGGCGTTCCCATTCTCTACGGTGGTTCTGTCAATCGTGGAAACGCCGCGACACTGCTCGCCGCGCCCGAGGTTGACGGGCTCTTGGTGGGCGGCGCGTCGCTCGATCCGGACGCGTGGAGTAGCATCGTTCGCAGTTAGGCATACCCGATGCCGAACACGCGCGACGCAAGCGTATCCCGCGCAAGGACTTGAATCCAACCGCTCGACGAGTGATCTTCCGCGTGCGTCAAGCTCACCGCAAATATTTTGCCGCTCGTCAGGCGGCGTCTCCGACTTCGTGACATGTACACGTTTCTGCTTGTACTTCTCATTCTTGATGCGCTCGTTCTCGCCGCCGCCATCCTCCTGCAGTCGGGTAAAGGTGGTGGCCTCGCGGCTAACTTCGGCGGCGCGAGTTCGTCGTCTGACTCCGTCATGGGAACCCGCCAGGCGGGAAATCTCCTGACCAAGTCCAGCTGGTGGTGCGGCGGGATATTTTTGGGATTGGCATTTGTGCTGCAGCTCATGTCCACGCGCACTGTCGCACCAAAATCAGTGCTCGACAAACTCGCAACGCCGGC
>JANYFO010000001.1 GCA_025362635.1 Gemmatimonadaceae bacterium
CCTGCAGCCCTACACGCCAGAATTTCTTTTTGAGCGCATGTAGAGCCACAGTACAGCATGGTACGTCGAGCTACGCGAAGAACGGCGTGACGATGGCCGTTACCTGCGCCTTCGTGAGCGGTTCGTCGAACGCTTCGGTGGCTGCGGTGGTGCCACCGTTCTCCGCGGCAAATGGCAGCGTTGTGATCGTCACGCCACCTTGCACGAGATTGTCTTCGCCGTCGTAAATGCCCTGCGTAAATGCGGGAAGATCTTCGCGACTGTTGCCGCTGACCCAACCTTTCTTGCCGCGAAGGCGACGAATTTCCGACGCGTGACGTGCTTCGACGCTATGAATGCTGAGGGCTGCATTCAGTGCAGCCTTGTCGTTGATAAGTCGCGGCGCTTGCCCTTTGTATGCGCGCACCCCGGTGTCTTCAAACGCCATGGCAAGCGCTTTAAACGTTTCGTATTGTCCGGCCGAGAAGTTGAACCCGGCGACGTTACCCTTCGCGGTGAAATCAAAATTTGGTTTTGCACCAGGCGTCGCACCTTTTCCAGTAATCAGGGATTGCAGCGCCGCGACGTGCTGGTTCTCGTGTGCCGTGATCGTTGTGAAAATTGTCCGATCCGCCGCATCGATCAATCCTGACGCCGCGATACCGCGCGAGTAAAACTCGGCTTCGAGATACTCGAGCAATAAGGCAAATTGAAGAACGTCAACTACATCCGATGGCGCTTGACCGTACACATCCTTTGCCAAGGCGCCAAGAGCGATGGGAATAGATCCCAACGCCAGCAACGCCGCCGTTGTGCTGCTCATGCCGGCGCCTTGCGTGATCTCAGTGCTCCGCTCTGAAAGTGCGCTGAGGATGTCCGGATCGATCGATTCGATCAACGGGAGTTGCTCTGTCGTTGTCATAGTCAGTTCACCCGTTTCCGTTGGGGCCTTGAATGAATGTCGCCGGCGCGTTGGCAAAGCCAAGCTTGTCGATGACATAGCCTTGCGCCGATGCGGCGACTAATGCGGGCCTGAACACGTTATCAAACGTGTTCGGCGCGAAGTCACCCGACTTCGGATTGATCAAATCGCGAATGGCTGCCGCGTGACGCGCTTCGACAGACACGATTTTGCCAGCAAGTGTGAGGTAGTCCGTCGACGAGATGTATTGCGCCGCCCCGTTGTAAGCCGCGACGCCCAAATCCTCAAACGTTTTCGCGGTATTCAGTACCGACAGGCGATCGGTGAACGTCACGTCCGGATACGTCGGCGTCGCCGAGAAGCCGTTGGACGCACCAACGGCAGCTTTCAGAAATTCGCGATGTAATACTTCATGGTACTTGATGTCCTGTAGGACAGACTTCTCAGTGGCTGTCAAATTTGAACTGCCGAAGTTCGCCACGACTTTCGTATAAAAGTCCGCCTCAAGCTGCTCAAGCAAATAGGCAAACTGCAACACGGCGATGTCGCCCTTCGCGAAATCGATCGTGAGCGCGTTGCCAGAACCCGGTGTGACTGGTGCGACCGGAATCGTGATGCTGTTGTCTTTACCACCGCACGCAGCAATGACAGATGGCAGAAAAACAACGGCGCCACCCATCGCCATGATCTTCAGCACATCGCGTCGAGTACGTGCCGCGCTCAACAGGCCCGGATCCGCAATGATGAGCTTCGGTTTGTCGGACATATTCTATCCCCGGTATTCGTTAACAGTCGCACGCATGCGGCGTGCACACGCCGCGTCCATTGCGGTGGTCTCTGACTACGAGTGCAATACACGTGCCGGATTTCCGCACATCAAACAATTATGAACAAATCCCTTACAAAATTGTCTTTCCTGTTGAACGAAACGCGCGTCCTACGTCGGACTTCTAGTCTCGCTCGCATCGGCAGATTCGATAGCGTCCAACAACTGCTGACGCTGTAACAGCCGCGCGTAACGCCCACCCAGCAACACGAGCTCGTCGTGTCGTCCTTGCTCGATGATGCGACCCTCCTCAAGTACAATGATGTGATCTGCTGCGCGTAGTGTGCTCATTCGATGCGAGGCGATCACGGCCGTACGTCCGTGCAATGCATCGCGCAGGCCGGCGAGGATCGCGGCTTCAGTCTGCGTATCCACCGCGGACAGTGCATCGTCCAAAAGGATGATTCGCGGATGACGCGCCAATGCGCGCGCTATGGCCGAGCGTTGTTTTTGTCCGCCGGACAAGTTGATGCCGCGTTCACCCAATCGTGTGGCATATCCCAAAGGGAGTCGTGCAACGGTGTCACTTAGTTGCGCAATACTGGTGGCCTCGATCACTTCAGGTGGCGTTTCCCATTCGCCGGCGCGATGCTCTGCCGTGATGCCGACGGCGGCGCGCGCGTCCTCGAGTCCATAACCGATGTTGGCGCCAATGGTCTCACTAAAGAGCAATGACTCTTGCGGCACATGACCGAGCTCCGCGCGCAACAGAGAGAGTGGAAGCGTAGTGATTGGTACGCCGTCCACTAGAATTTCTCCTTCTTGCGGATCAAAAAATCGAGGAATCAGATCGATGAGCGCGCTCTTGCCTGACCCAGTGGCACCCACGATGGCGAGTGTGCCGCCAGCGGGGACGGAGAACGAAATATCGCGCAACACCCAACGCGGTTCGCTTACGCTGTTCTCATAGTGTGCAAGCTGCGCCGCGCCATCTTCGCTGGTGATGTGCGCCGCTGGATAACGAAATGACACGTGCCGAAATTCAAGCGCGCGACCGCCAGCTGCCTCCGGCAGTATGGCGTGTCCATCGTCACGCACCGACACCGGTGTTGCATCCAGCAATACGATTACACGCGCCATGGACGCCGATGCGCGTTGAAAAAGATTGGTGGTCCAGCCGAGCGCGATCATTGGCCACGTGAGCATCGCGAGATAGATGCCAAAGGCGACGTAGCCGCCAACAGAAATGCGATTGGAAATGAGAAGTTGTCCGCCAATGCCGATCGTAATGGCACCACCTAACCCTGCCAGGAGTGCAAATCCTGGATTCATGATTCCGTTCAATTTCGCGAGACGCATGTTTGCATCGAGGTATGCATCGCCGAGAGCGTCAAAGCGGGCAGACTCGGAGGCTTCTTGTTGGTACGCCCGAACCACGCGCACGCCGGTGAGATTCTCCTGCGCGCGCGTAGAAAGTTGACTGAATTGCGATTGCACTGCTTCAAAGCGCTCGTGCACCAATCGACCCAATCGTAGCATCAGCAACGGTAGTCCCACCATTGGCAGCAACGCAAATCCAGTCAACATCGGGCTGATACGCAACATCATGATCATGGCAAACAGGCCACCAGCAACGGTATTGACCAAATACATGATCGCCGGTCCAGCGGCCATACGCACAGCGCTGAGGTCATTGGTTAACCGTGCCATGAGATCGCCTGTGCGCCAGCGCACATACCAGCTCGGGTCGAGTGCAACGAGTCGCTCAAACAGGTCGTGGCGTAGATCGGTCTCGATCCGTCGACTGACGCCGTTGAGGAGCTGACGCATGACGAACCGTAGCACGCCACTTGCAATAGCTGTCAGCAGCATCAAGCCGCCAATGCTGAGGAGCGCTTTGAGGTCCGCTCCGGATCGCATGCTGTCGATGCCGCGTTTTAACAACGATGGAATGACACTCGCGAGTGCGGCGGCGAGCACGACGGCTAGCAGGCCGACGGCAACTTGCAGACGGTACGGGTGGTAGTACGGAAGGAGACGCTGCAGCGCGCGGCGTGGCGGTAATGCGCGCCCGGCCGCTGGACCGTGTGGCACTGGCATCATTGTCCGGATCTGTTGTTACGTTTGATCAGCGTTCGCGAGGTGCCGCTTGGGAGCGGCACCTCGCATCCCTCTCTGGAGATGCAACTATGCAGGAATATATCCGTCGTCAAAATGCAACGCTCGCGATGTATGGTGTGGCGGTGCTCGCGCTGACAAGCCTTGCAGCATGTGGTGAGAAGAAGTCCGACAGCGCGGTCGTCGTTGCGGACAGTGCGCTAAGCCGCGATTTGGCGATGGCTGCGCGTGATTCTGCTGTGAGGCCCAAGTTGCAAGATGTGCCCGCGCCCGCACCGGCTCCGGTCGCTCCGGCGCCAATCCGGCGTCCAACACCAAAGCCAGCGCCCAGGCCGGCACCTAAGCCGGCGCCCGTCGTAACCCAGCGGCCGGAGCCGACGCCCGTCGTAACCCAGCGGCCGGAGCCGACGCCCGTTGCGGCGGTTTCGGGAACAGTCGCTGCCGGAACGACGATGAGCTTCGCGTCAAATTCGAAAGTGTGCAGCAACACCACCGAAGTTGGAGAGAAGTTTACTGCAGGTCTGAACGCGCCAATCTCCGCAACGAACGGCGTCGATATTCCGGCCGGAGCAACCGGCACATTTGAAGTCACAGAGAAAAAAACAGCCGCAAACTCCGGTGACAACACCTTGTTATCGGTGAAGCTCGTGTCGATCACGTTCGCTGGACGCACATATCCAGTGGATGCGACGGTCCAAACGGCGGCGACCGAAAAAGTGCGCAGCGCGTCCAAGACCACGGATGCGAAGAAAGTTGCGGGTGGCGCCATCATCGGCGGCATCATCGGACAAATTATTGGCAAGGACACAAAGGGCACGGTCATCGGCGCAGCGGCCGGTGCAGCAGCAGGAACTGTCGCCGCCGCTAGAACGGCCGATTACGACACGTGTCTACAGAGCGGAGCGGCGGTGACGGTGCGCTTAGATTCGCCGGCAACCGTTCGTCCAGCGCCCAGAAATTAGGGCATTCAGATAGCGGAAGACGCGCGATCAATATCCAACCGCGCCGCCACTGCGGCGCGGTTCGGGTACGCCTTCCCAACCACCGTGCACACGCATGATGGCGTTCACATTCACCAATGCGCGTTGTTCTTTTAAACTGTAACCCATGCTTCTCAATTCAGCGATCACGGATGCGGAAAGTCCGCCGGTCTCAAATGTTAGCGAGTCCGGCAGCGCTTGGTGATGCACTCGCGGTGCGCGCATCGCATCCGCTAACGTCATCCGATTATCAATCACATTGAGTATGACCTGGCTCGTGCCAGTAATTATCGTCGGCCCACCGGCTGCGCCGACCACCAGCAGTACGCGACCATTACGATCAACTACAATCGTTGGCGACATCGCACTCAACATCCGCTTGCCTGGCTGAATTGCATTCTGTTCACCTTGCACGAGACCGTACATGTTTGGTTTACCAGGCTGCGCGGCAAAGTCATCCATCTCGTCGTTGAGCATAAAGCCTGCGCCGCGTACCCAAACGCCCGATCCCCACGAATTGTTGAGTGTTGTCGTGGTGGCCACCGCGTTGCCGAGATTGTCGACCACGGAATAGTGCGTGGTGTGCGAGGGCTCGCGTGCCGCCTGTACCATCTTTGGTTCAAGCTCTTTCGTCGGCGTCGCGCGCGCGTCGTCAATCGTGTTGCGCAACAACTTTGCGTATGCTTTGCTGGTTAGCTGAGCAAGCGGAACCTTCACAAAGTCTGGGTCGCCGAGCTTCGCGTTGCGATCTACGAACGCTCGCTGGTACGCGCTACCTACAAGATGAAACCACTTGGCAGTGCCATACGTCGGCAGCGTCGGGTACTGCTCGAGGATATTCATCGACTCGGCGTTCGTCACACCACCAGACGACGACGGCGGCATCGACACGAGCGCGAAGCCACGATACGTGGTGTTGATCGGCGTCCGCAGAGCGGGCATATATCGCTTGAGATCGTCGCGCGTGATAATTCCGCCGCCGCGCTTCTGCTCTGCCACCAACGAGTCGGCAATCCACCCTTCATAAAACGCACTCGCGCCGCGCTCGGCGATGGCTTGTAAAGTACGGGCGAGATCTTTCTGAACGAGTCGTTCGCCAGTCTTGAGTGCAACCCCATTCGGAAAATATGCGGCCGTAGGACTGAACTTGAGCACGCGTGTACGCGCCCGTGACATCGATCCCGCGAGCGCACTATCAATGACAAACCCATCACGCGCGAGACGGATGGCCGGCTGAATAACTTGCGCGAGCGACATGGTGCCAAACTTCGCGAGTGCCGCCGACAATCCAGACACCGCACCCGGAACCCCCGATGACAAATGTCCGTCAATACTTCGGTCGGTGAGATTGCCCTGCGCATCGAGATACATGTTACGTGTTGCGGCGAGTGGCGCGATTTCGCGATAGTCCACGGCTACGCTGCGCCCGTCAGCCATGCGAATCACCATGTAACCGCCGCCGCCAATGTTTCCGGCCTCCGGCCACGCGACCGCCAGTGCAAACCCGAGTGCGACAGCCGCATCCACGGCATTGCCGCCCGCTCGCATAATTTCGGCGGCGGCTGCACTTGCTTCCGGACTATTACTCACTGCCATAGCCTGCGGAGCAAACGTTGCTTTCGCTCCTGCTGGCAGGTGCCACCCTGTTGGAAATGTCGCAGCAACGCGTGCAGGAATAGCAGGATCTCCAACACCCGCGCTTACCGCACTCTTCGTCGCGGCGCTACCACCGGCACTCCCTCGGCTCCGCGAACATGCCGCGAGCCACACGGACGATAAGGAGATGAGTATCGCTGACGAGAACCCACGACGTAACGCGGTGCGTGTCATTGACCACAGCATGGGCGGTATTGGACGAGGGGAAAACGGCGACTAATTACCGAAACCGATGCGCACGCTCGCGCGCGTGGTACGAATTTTATAACTGCGCCCCACACCATCAGGCAAGTTGGTTTTTGCGTGCAATCCAATTCCAAAATCTTGCACGATCGCAAGCACCAAATGCCGTGACATCGCGTAACCAAAACCAGCGCCGATAGTGCCGGTGAGATCTAACGAACCCGTTGGCTTACCAATGGCAACGGCCGGCGCATTGCGCACGTGCATGTTGCGCAAGCTGGTAACGCCAGCACTTGCGTCAAAGAGCGTATGAAAGCCCGGGCCGCCGCCCGAACGAAACTGTCCCATCAATGACCACAATTCGCTTTGTGCCGCGCATGAGAGCGCGCACGTTGCGGGCAACGGCGTTGTTGGCGTGCGCGGTGTTGCTGTTGTCGTCGTCGTGTATGGAACAAGGGTCAGGTCGACTGTGCCGTAGGACACAGCCACGCCGAAGCTGGTCGCTTCGTCACTCGCCTTTTCCAACGTGGCCCGATATTGCCACATTGGATCGGTACTGAAGCTCCAACGGCTTTGCGTCGCACCGTCATTGATGTCGGTAATGGCCACGGAGCCCGCGCCGCCCGACAACCACCATCCGCTCCCCCGCGACGACGCGCCACCGCTGCGGATTTGCGCGGCAAGCGGCCGCGCTGTCAGTCCGAAGAGGACGCACAGCGTCAGCATCCATAGGCGTGCTTTGCTCAAAGAGCGACGACACGTGCCAAGTGTCGATCTGGCTTGCGATTCGCACATTGCAATCTCTAACTTAGCTCTGTGTTTGCGCAGGTGCTACTTCGCCTGCGGCGACCCCAACGCACGCTTTCCTCTTCCATGACTCGTGGCCGCTTCGACGCTTGATCCTCGCGTCACCGAACGTCGCAATCCTCGCACTGTCGATATCGATCTGGCGTCCCCAGAGTCTATTGTCGATTTGCTCAATGCGGAGGATCGTGCTGTGGCCGATGCCGTTGCAACGCAACGCCTCGCCATCGCGCAAACCATTACGTACATCGAACGCGCGTTCCGCTCGGGACATCGATTGTTGTATGTCGGCGCTGGTACCTCCGGACGACTTGGCGTGCTCGATGCCAGCGAGTGTCCGCCCACGTTCGGTACCGATCCGCAGATGGTGGTGGGCATCATCGCCGGTGGTGATCGCGCGTTGCGCACTCCAATTGAAGGCGCGGAAGATGACGCCGTTGAAGCGGGTCGAGTTATCGACCGACATCTCGTAACCGCGGGTGATGTTGTTGTTGGCATCGCGGCGTCGGGCACCACGCCTTTCGTGCGCGGCGCATTGCTCCGCGCACGCGAACTCGGCGCCACGACGGCGCTTATCGCGTGTAGCGAGCCACCGATCAACATGCGATCGACCGCGGACGTGCTCATTCTGCCCATTGTTGGTCCAGAAGCGTTGACCGGATCAACGCGACTAAAAGCCGGCACCGCAACAAAAATGGTGTGCAACATGCTCACCACCGGCGCAATGATTCGCATCGGGAAAAGTTACGGCAATCTCATGGTCGACATGCGAGCGACGAATGACAAACTGACGGACCGTGCCGAACGCATGGTGATGTTGGTGAGCAATGTCTCTCGTGAAGACGCGCGTGACGTGTTGGCGCGCGCCGCGGGTCAAGTAAAACTGGCGATCGTGATGGCCGAGTTGCACATCGATGCGACAACGGCGCAACAACAACTTGACAATGTTGGCGGCGTGATTCGGAAGCTCCTACGCGATGCACCACCGCCGGTGGTTGACCAATGAGGATTGCTGAGAATGTCCCGAAGGAACTGGTGCTTGTCGGACTCATGTCGGGCACGTCGCTGGATGGCATCTCCGCTGCAGTGGCGCGCTTTCGCGACAACGCGGATGGCATTCCTCAGGCGACGTTACTGGCCTTCACGCAACGCCCGTACAGCGCGGCGGAGCGAGGGCGCCTTGAAGCGGCGTGTCGTGAGGGAAGCGCACGTGAATACTGCCAGTTAAATGTCGATCTCGCCGATTGGTTAGCGGCGGCGGCCGTACGCGCGATCCACGACGCAGGCCTCACGCTACATGACATTGCGGCCGTGGCATCGCATGGACAAACGTTATGGCACGAACCGGGGCAGAGTACGTGGCAAATCGGTGACGCGGCGCGCATTGCCGAACGCACCGGATGCGCCGTGGTCTCTGACTTTCGGTCGCGCGATGTTGCAGCGGGCGGGCAAGGCGCGCCGCTCGTGCCGATGGCCGACGCCATGCTCTTTTCACATCCGCATCAGTGGCGTGCATTACAGAACTTGGGCGGTATTGGCAACGTTGCGGTGGTGCCTCCGTCGTCAAGCATCGCCACCGGTGGATTGAATACCGTTCGTGCGTTCGACACGGGTCCCGGCTGCGTGGTCATTGATACCGTGACCCGCGCGTTGCATCCACACTTGTCGTACGATGTCGATGGTGCGTTGGCACGTGTGGGCACGGTGATCGAAACGGTGGTGCGCGATGCGCTCGCGCATCCGTATTTTGCGCAACATCCTCCGAAGAGTACGGGTCGCGAACTGTATACGCGCGAATTCGCAGCCACGTTTGTGCGCGCGTGTCAGGAACATGGCGCGTCAGACACCGATATAGTGGCGACCGCCACCGCCTTCACGGCGCGGAGCATCGTCGATCAATATGAGCGATTCATTACCGAACCAATCCGCGATGTGCTGCTCTCTGGCGGCGGATCAAAAAATCCGACGCTGGTCCGATTTATCATTGACGCGATGAATGTCCGTGCAGGTACACGCCACGCGAACACAGTTGTTGTACAACAATTTGATGATGTCTTTTTCGACGGCGAAGCCAAAGAAGCGGTAGCCTTCGCACTCCTCGGCTATCTGCATCTTTCGGGACGCAGTGGCAATCTTCCCAGCGCAACCGGTGCGCGTGGCCCGCGCATACTCGGCGCGTTCACGCCCGCATGAGGTTTTCGATATGAACATCGAGCGTCGATGAGCGAACAATCGCGACGTGACCTCGCGCAATTGCTTATTCCGGTGATTGCCTGGCAACCCCTTGGGGGCTTCGCGAGTGTCCGTCCGCTCATTGAGCACGCGCTTGCGCTTGGCGTTGGCGGATTCCAGATCGTTGGTGGCGAACAGGACACCGTCCGTGCGTTGGCCAAAGAACTACAACTCAAATCGCGACATCCGTTGCTCATTGCCGCGGAACTTGAACGTGGTGCGGGGCAACAGTTTGCGAATGCAACAGGACTGCCGCCGCTCGCGGCGATCGCGGCAACCGGTGATCTTGAATCGCTCAAGCGCGCCGCGCGCCTCACCGCGCGTG
>JANYFO010000029.1 GCA_025362635.1 Gemmatimonadaceae bacterium
GGTGGCCGACTTACGGCAAACGTTGCGGCGCTCCTCATCACGTGTGCGCTCACACTCGCGATGGTATTTTTAGTGATGCGCGCGATCCCCGTGCGACATGCGTCGGCGCGTGTGTGGTCGCTCGTCCTGGTGGTGCTGGTGGCGTCGCTCGGACCGTATCTGATGCGCAACCTTGCGCGGGGCATTGCCCTGCCGCCAGAGGGGGCGCATGTGCCATTGTGGATGGCGTGGGAACTGGCGCTCGCACTCGCGGCAGCTTCGGTGCTGCTGTGTGGAGCCGCGGCTGGTCAGATCGCCTTGGGCCGTCGACGCGGCGTGCCACCCATTTCGGCGCCGCTCTTGGGGCTTGTGGCGGCTGTACTGGGACCATTTGTATGGAGTGCGCCTGGCACGTGGCCCTCGTGGTATCCAGTGCTCTGGGTTGTGGCGGCGGGCGCGCTCGCGTTTACGCGACGCGGTGTCGCTCTCGTGATGAGCACGGCCATCGTCGCGGGTGCGGGAGCGGCAACGTTGACGTGGGGTGCGACGGTGCGCGCACGCATGGATCTCGCGCAACATGATCTCACGCGCATCACCGCCGTGGACGAAAATGCCTTTCGCCTGTTAGAGCGGTTTGCGACGGCCATTGGCGCGGAGGCAACGCCGCCGAGTGGCAACGCGGCCTTGCTCCGTCGTTATGCGGCCAGCGATCTCGCGACGGCAGGCTATCCGGCGCGCATTGCGCGTTGGATTCCGCAGCAGCCGAACACGCCCATCAGCGAGTTTGCGCTCGTGCCAGTGAATGATACGATTGGCGCGCAGGCCATCATCGCGGCGATCGCACGTGAAAGTGGGGCGATTGAAATTCGTGCCGTTGATGACGGGCCGACGGCCATGCTTGTTGCGGCAATTCCGTCGCGTGATGGGGTGGTGATCACGATTGCGGTGCCGCCACGCACACGACTGCTCCCGGCGGATCCCTTTGCGTTGCTCACTGGTGTCGCCGGTGCACGACGTGCCGAGCCGCCGTATCGGCTTACGCTCACGGCGCCGGAGTCGAATGGGTTAAGTGCGACACCACTGCAATGGCGTCGCATTGGCAGCGCGATGCATGGCGACGGTGTGGTGGGCAATGGTGCACAAGCGCGACAAGCGCATGTGGAATTGGAATTGCGCGGTGCTGACGTGCTGCTGCCGCGTGGCGCATTGCTTGTCTTGCTCGATCTGGGGGTAATCATCGTGCTGTGGGGGTCGAGTGCGATGGCCGACGGTGCGTTTACTCGGTGGCTGCGACTCCGACGTACGCGGTGGTCACGATCCTATCGTGTCCGATTGAGCGCCACATTGCTGGCGTTCTTCGTTGCGCCGGCGGCAATCTTTGCGGCGTGGGCGTGGTATCGCTTGCAGGATGATGATCGTGCCGCGCGAGAGCTGCTGGTGCGCGAGGCGTTGCGGGTTGCGGCGGTGGACGCGGATCGACGTGCGCTCGACGGTTCGGCGTCGAGCCTGAACGCGCCGTTGTTTCTGTACAGCAACGGGCAACTGATGGCCGCCAGTGACCCGCTCCTCGACGCCTTGGCTCCGCTCGGGCGTCTCTTACCGTCGTCACTTGATGGCGACGACTTTGGCGCCGATGAAGTTTTCGCGACCCGTCGACTGCAAGTTGGTGGACGAGAAGCTTTGGTCGGCTTTCGTCGCACACCGCAGCTTGAACCGCGAGCCGTCTTGGCAACCCCGGCACGCGGCGACGAATACGCGCTCGACCTTCGGCGCGAAGATCTTGGCGTGTTACTGGTCTTTGTTACCGCCCTTGGTGCGCTCGCGGCCGTGTGGTCAAGTGGTATTGCCGCGCGCTCGCTTGCGCGACCGGTCGGTGCACTGCGCGAGGCTGCGTTGGCGATTGCGGCAGGACGTGCGGATCCGTCGCTCGGTGCCGCACCGGCCGCAGAGTTTGCACCCGTGTACCGAGCGTTCAGTCGCATGGCCGAGGATCTCTCAAGTAGTCGTGCTGCGCTCGAAGCCGCGCAACGACGCACGGAAGCGGTCTTACAACACGTGGCGAGCGGCGTGCTCGCGTTGCGGCCCGACGGCAGTATTCTCGTCGCGAATCCGCGCGCGGAAACCATGTTGGCCACGCCGATACGTGAGCTGCGCAGCTCACTCACCTCGTTGCCGATACGACTCACGGCGCTTGTGGACCGATGTACGCAGTTCCTGGCGTCGGACTGCGAAACGGATGCCTTTGACCTGGTGGTGCATAGCCGACAGCTACGTGCACGCTTGACACGACTTCCAAGTGGCGCGGTACTCACATTGGATGATGTAACAGAACTGGCATCGGCGCAGCGTGTGCTCGCGTGGGGTGAAATGGCGCGTCAAATTGCCCACGAGATCAAGAATCCACTTACGCCGATGCGACTTGGCGTGCAACACTTG
>JANYFO010000100.1 GCA_025362635.1 Gemmatimonadaceae bacterium
GTTGCGTAACCATCCGCCAAACACCGGAAGCCAGTATCCAAATCGCATCAGGCCGCCAACGCTGTGGATGATTGCGCGGCGCTCGTCGTATCATCGCTGCTACGTGCTTCGAGATAATCAACCAACTTCACCCATGGATCAAAGCCAATCACGTTTGGTGCATCGGCGACGAAGTTCGAGAGTGCGTTGATATCGTAGAAGTAGTGTTGGCCATCGCGATCGTCGACAAGATATTCGATCCCGCCCACATCGATGCCCGACGCCTGTGAAATGCGTTCCACTTGCGCGATGATCTCATTACTTGGACGCGCGGCTTCGACACGCATGCCGGATTTCGGCGCGTCTATGGCGCACGCACCACGCACCAGTTCAACGCCGTTCGTCGTCTGACAGGCGTCGGCTGGGCATAGGTCGAAGGAGTCCGTCGGGGGATAGACGTTGATCGCGTAGAGGTATTTTCCGCCCAACGTTTCTACGCGCGTGATGTGTCCATCGCGTAACGGCGCAGACTCTTGCACCAACGCTGTTCCGTCTACGCCCAGATCAACGGTGCCTGTCGCGATCGCGTCCGCCAATGCCTCTGGCGTGTTGTACCGCGTGATGCCCGCGCCGCTTCCGCCAACGTTTGCTTTGACAAGAATTGGATATCGCAGGTCGGACGCAGCGGCGAGCGCGCGCGCCGGATGATTGATGACACGGGTGCGTGGTGATGGCAGACCTAATCCGCGCAGTAAGTCCGCTTGCGTGGCCTTGGACAGTTCATTGGCGTACGCGTGCGCACCGTTGACGACCGGCACGCCAAGGCGCTCGAGATGCCGCAACCAATGCAACGTGTAGAACGTGGTTTGTGCGTGACCGCGCAGGTACGCCGACGGACTGGCGCGGTTGAACACCAGCGACCACGGCGTGCGGTCCTCGGTCGGGTCGAACGTGTGCGCGGCGGCATCGAGCCGCTCGAAAGGGATGCCGCGCTTGTCGAGCTCGGTGAAGAGCGGGCGAAACCAGTCGGGATGTTCATGGTACACGGCGATCGGTCGGCGAGACATATAAATGCTCCTGTAGCGGTAACGCCGTCCGTGTACGACAAAGCCCGGCAATGGAAGCCGCCGGGCGTTCGCGTTTTAGCTCGTTATTTTACCTGGCGGCAAGAGGCGGCAAAGGACCAGGGCAGGCAGTTGTCTCAGTAGTGTACTAAGTGCGTTTGCGAGTGTCAACCGCCAATATTGAGGAGTGGGCTTCCTCAACGCGGATTGGTTTCGATGCCTCGTACTTTTGAACGGTTGTTTGCGGTGATGGCGCTTGCGGGCGCGGTCGGATGTCGTACTTCCCTTGCGGCGCAATCGTCGACGTCACCGGTACGCGCGGATAGTGCGACCGATTGGAGTGCGGTGGAACGAACACTTGGTCGCCGTGGCACCATGAACGCTGGCGATGTGCTCAAGTTCGGATTTCCACGCAACGATTTGCACGTGATGGTGCGCGGTGTCGCGATTAAACCGTCGCTCGCGCTCGGATCGTGGGTGGCCTTTAAAACGATGGGCGCGGCCACCATGGCGATGGGAGATCTCGTCCTCACTGAAGACGAGGTGGAGCCGGTCATGCGCGCGCTGCAACTCAGTGGGATTGAACAGACGGCGCTGCACAATCATGTCCTCGGCGAAACCCCTCGCGTGATGTACATGCACATCAGTGCGAGTGGTGATGCAACAAAAATTGCAGCGTCTATTCGCGCCGCGCTCGAACTGACGAAGACGCCGCTGATCGCGCCAGTTGGTGCGGTCTTAGCACTCGCGCTTGATCTCGATACCGTCGCCATTGCCTCTGCACTTGGTGCAACAGGCAAAGGTAACGGCGGTGTCTATCAAGTTGCGATCGCTCGTCGTGAAACGGTGCGTGAAAACGGGATGGACATTCCGGCGTCGATGGGGCTCGCGACCGCCATCAATTTTCAGTCAACGGGCGGTGGCAAGGCGGCGATCACTGGAGACTTCGTGTTGCTCGGCAGCGAAGTGAATCCGGTGATGCGCGCGTTACGCAGTAACAACATTGATGTGACGGCGGTGCACAGTCACATGATTGGCGAAGAGCCGCGATTGTACTTCATGCATTTCTGGGCCGACGCAGATGCGGTGACGTTGGCGAAGGGACTGCGGAAGGCGTTGGATGAGACGACGAGTGTACGGAAGTAGCGGGGGCGCAAAATCGTTCGCGCTTGACGCGACGGCGACGGTTTCAAAAGCTCCTTCATGCTGCTGCATGGCATTCACGCCGGAACGCCCGGCGAACAACGCGCTGACGCATCACACGCTGCAATCACCATTACGGCAGTACAACATCGTATGACTTGCATCGAACTAGGCCATCGACGAAGTACCATGCATCCGCGCTGTACACGCGACACTACCCAAGCCGTCGTCGATGTCCCTTCTAGATCGTACTCACTCCGTCGCGCCTCTTCGCTACAATCGATGGCGCGTGCCGCCGTCGGCGTTGGCCATTCATTTGTCCATCGGACAAGCCTACGCTTTTAGCGTGTTCAACCTGCCGCTCTCGCGTTTGCTGGGCGGCACGAGCGCATTGCCTACCGATTGGTCGATCAGTCGCATCGGGTGGATTTTTAGCACCGCCATTGTCGCTCTCGGACTGTCCGCCGCGCTGTTTGGAAGTTGGCTCGAACGCGTCGGACCTCGCCGCGCCATGTTCACCGCGGCGTGTTGTTTTGCCAGTGGATTTTTCGTAGCGGCAATCGGCATCACCACCCATCAGTTCTGGTTATTGCTTCTTGGCTACGGGGTATTGGGCGGCATTGGACTCGGCATCGGCTACATCTCGCCAGTCTCCACGTTATTGAAATGGTTTCCCGACAAGCCTGGTATGGCAACGGGTCTCGCCATCATGGGCTTTGGCGGCGGTGCGATGATCGCCTCCCCACTGTCGGTCTTACTGATGACGCACTACCGCACCGCGACATCATCGGGCGTTGCACAAACGTTTGCCACGCTGGGCGTACTGTATCTCGCGCTCATGCTCTTTGGCGCGTTCACGGTGCGCATTCCAGCGCCCAATTGGACGCCGCAGCACGCCGTGTCTTCAACGAACGCTTCGCGCACTGTGCCAATAACCGTAACGTCGACGAGCGTGCACGATGCGGTCCGCACGCCGCAATTCTGGCTCTTGTGGGTAATGCTCTGCACCAATGTCACGGCCGGCATCGGCGTGCTCGGACAAGCCTCGGCCATGATTCAGGAAACCTTTCCGGGTCGCATTAGTGCGGCAGCCGCTGCTGGCTTTGTGGGACTGCTCAGTCTCGCGAATTTAAGTGGACGATTTTTGTGGTCTTCGCTGTCAGACCACATCGGACGCCGAGCGACGTACCTCACGTTCTTCATACTTGGTACGTTGCTTTACGCGGTCATTCCATCGACCGGGCGCGGCGAAAGCGTCCCACTCTTTGTGCTCGCGTTTGTCGTCGTGCTGAGCATGTATGGCGGTGGCTTTGCGACCATTCCAGCCTACTTGCGAGATTTATTCGGCACGGCAGAAGTTGGAGCCATTCACGGCCGGTTGCTGACCGCGTGGGCGGTGGCCGGCATCATCGGTCCTGCATTGGTGAACTATGTACGCGAATATCGCATTGCATCGGGAGCACCCAAAAGTGAGGCATACGGCGTGACGATGTACGTCATGTCCGCGCTGCTAGTGGTTGGACTTGTCGCGGCAGCGCGTTTGCGCGCAACGCCACGTGTACGGTCTTACCAAGCGGTGGGGACATGAGTGACTCACCGCGCGGTCAACGCACGCTGCTCATTGTCACGTGGATGGTTGTACTATTGCCCGCGCTGTGGGGCATCGCGCAGACCATTCAAAAGTCTACTGCACTGTTTCGTTAGTAAGCGGCCATTTGGCCGCAGTATTATTAATCTCTCAAAGGAAAATGCACATGCAACGTTGCTCACTATTTCTTGTCATGGCCGTGTACGCGTCAGTGGTACACGCGCAGACGATTACCCCTCGTTTCGCGTGGCCCGTGAATACCATCGCTGAAGTTTCGGGCGATGGTTTCGCGCTGACGACACGCGACGGGAAAGCCGATTCAATAAGTCAATTCAGTAAGACACAGCTTGAAGTGCGCGCACATCCAGAGGGTCTGCTCATTCTGATGGGACCGAGCAGCGGTAATATGCTCCCCGACGTGCTCGGTAGCGTCGGTATTTCTCGTGAAGCGATTGAACGACTCATCACAAAATACGTCGTCAATAGCAGCGGACAATTTGTTCGGCTCGACGATTCGGTCGGCTTTGCGCGGCAAATGGATTCAATCATGGCGCCAATATTTGTGCGAGCGAGCGCGTTGCCGACAGCCATCGTGGCCAATATGCGGAAGTCGTTTTCTGCAGGAGTTTCCACAAGTGCGACCGCGCGCCTTTCGTGGACCGGTATGACGGGAACGATCTTTGACCGCTCGTGGACAATTGGCGATAGCGTCGCTGAAATACTCAAGCAGCCAGTGCCCGGAATTTTGGGCGCGGAGATGACCAATACACAGGTCACACACTTTCGCGGGGTGGTCACGTGTCCGGATGGATCTGCCGCATCAGTGTGCTGGCGCTTCACAAAACATTCGACAATGGACATGTCTGCCCTGCGCGCATCAATCGCGAAGTTGTTGGCGCAAACTGGCGTTCCCGACACGGGGATAATTGATCGCATGCCCATCCCTCAAACGTCGAGCGACGGATACGCGATCTACGACGCAGCGACGGGCCGCCCTCTGGAAAGTGGCAGCACCATCGATAGCCAGACGAACGGCACGATCGGCGATGCTGCATTTGCGATGTCGTCACACCTCGTGTTGGTGGCTCACTATAAATGGCACGCGATGTAGCCGTGCGCGTTACGCACTACGGTTTCTCAACGCGCGCCCAGACATTGTCCGCTGGATTCCGATCCGGAAAACGCTTCTGCGGATCCAGTGTGAGCTTCTCGATCTTGCGCGCACCAAATGTCAGATCCGCCACAAACGCCCGATTGCCACCGAACCACACATCCACTGGATACGTGACGACCGCGGTCACGCTATCAGTCATCACCGCATTTTGCATTGCCCGAATTACCGGACCCTTCTCGGCAAATTTCACCTCGAGAATAATGGGCGACGGCATCTGTCCATCTTGCCGCACCGTGACCGACGTACGCGTCGCCGTCGCTACAACTTTCTCGATGCGACCATCTACACTCTCCGTCGTGAACAACCACGCGTACCAGAACCAGCCCAAGTCGCGACCGAGTGCGTTGTTCATGAAAAACATGTAATCCCATGGCGACGGATGCTTAAACATCCACGCGTTCGCCCATGCTTTATGCGCGCGCTGCACGGCACTATCACCAACCACGCCGCCAAGTGCCGAGAGCATGAGCGGCGTCTTGCTATACGTTTGGAATCCGTAATACTGCGGCCCCGCGTAGTTCGCATTCCACATCATCGGCGGTTCCGCCTCGTTGCCGCTCGTTGCGCCGTAGCGTTGGCCCAATCCATCGAACACCGGCGGCAATTTCGAAACGTCTGCACCAGACAGAA
>JANYFO010000190.1 GCA_025362635.1 Gemmatimonadaceae bacterium
ATGCGTCGCGTTGCCGTCCCAGCGTCGGCTGGCCGCTCAACAAGTCCGGCCACGTGCACGGTACCGTGCACGTCATCCGTATCGACGAATCGCGCAAGATCGGCGTGGCCCCATAGTGCTGCGAGCCTTGCCCGTAACGATGCAACGCGAGGCAGATCCAGCACGACTTTTCCATCGTGCCGCAGCGTGAAATGCACATCGCGACGAAGCACCGCAATTGAATGCACGATCTCGAGTATACTCCGCCATTCCGAGCGCGCGCTCTTGAGAAATTTCTGTCGTGCTGGCGTGTTGTAAAACAAACGTGCAACAGAGACTGTGGTGCCTTGGCGGCGCGCGATCGCACGGGTTTCCAGCAACGCACCGGCTGCCGCGCGTACGAGTGTACCTCCGTCATCAGTCGACGCCGTTTCGATGTCGATCTCCGCGACCGAGGCGATCGCTGGCAACGCCTCTCCACGAAATCCGTAGCTGCGCACGCCGACCAATTGTTCGGCCGAAGTAATTTTGGACGTGGCGTGACGTTCAAGCGACATCACCGCATCCTCGGCGGTCATTCCGGAGCCATCATCCGCCACGCGAATGAGCGCCCGTCCGCCGTCTTCGATGGTGATTTCAACCGTCGTTGCGCCTGCGTCGAGAGCATTCTCAACCAATTCCTTCACGACAGACGACGGACGCTCGACCACCTCGCCAGCGGCGATTTGATCGGCAACTGCACTAGCGAGAATCGCAATTCGTGCCATATGGACGGCTATCGCGCCGCGGCGTTCTGCGGCAATGCAACAACGCGTATCGAAGGCAGCCATCCGAGTCGGCCGTCAGCGTGATGCACGCGATCCCAACCATCGCGTTGCTCAATCACACGCACCACGTCTCCGGTACTGACGCCTCCGAGTGCATCTGCATCGGCGCCTGGCGCGACGTGCATCGTTTCCGGGCGAACAACAACTCCAAGATCCGTTGGATCAAGCGCGCGACGTCCCCACAGTGCAACAGCGGCGGAGGTGACTGCCACCACACACAGTGCAACACCAACGGATTTCAACACAGGATCTCGTCGACGTACATGCAAGTGCGACCGACGTGTTAGCGCAAACGCGACGCACGCCCAACCGACGAACCACGCCGCAACGGCGATCGCCAGCAGCACGGATACGGGCACCATTGGCACCTCGGCAAGGCCGCTGCGCGCGCCTGCGGGCAGCAGTGCCAACCGCTGTTGCAGATCGTTGGCCAACGGGTCACGTCGTGCTGCGCGCTGCCATCCGATAACGGCGTGGACCGTATCGCCAGCGGCCCACGCTGAGGTGCCCCAATTGGCGGCCACATCAACATCGAGCGGGCGAGTCCGCGCCATGTCGGCAAACCGTTGTGCCGCTTCCATGAATCGGCGCGCGTGATACGCATCTACCGCGCGCTGAAAGGACGCGGCATTTAAGACCGCAGTATCGCGCGTTGCCGTCGCACGCACGACGCGTGTCATAACCGTTGACGAATCGGCCTGCGCGATGACTTCCCGTGGTGTTGCCGCCGTTACGCAGAGGAGCAACGCGCTCCCGAGCGCAGCGGTTCGCGACGCGGGCGGGATTACGCCACCACCACGAACCGCCTCGCTGTCGACAAGGTCGAAGACGGTTGCCGCGACGCGCGCGTAGGTTGTCGCGCCGACGTCGCTGCGTGTAGACGCCGCAAAGCCGCGTTCATCCAGTTCGTCGAGAAACGTGAGGACGCGCTGCGTCGATGCGCGACCAACCCCGCGTCGCCGCAGTACCCGTTCAACCTGTCGCCGCGACACGAGTTGATGCGTCGAGACGCCGAGACGGTCCGCGAGAGCCGCGTGCAACACACGTCGCGTTCGCCGGGCGTCTGCGCCTTCATCAGAATCCGCTACCGTAGACGCCGTCAGCATCTGTAGCATGTCAACGCCGGACACGCGAGCCACGCGCTTGCTGGTCGGCGTTCGTCGGCGGAGCGCAAGGAGTAGCGCCGGCAGCGGCGCAAAAACGCATAACAGAAGCACCGCAACACGAGACGACGGACGGTCGAGCACGAGCCCGCGGATCGATTGCACCGTTGCGTTCCTCTCACGCAGCGAGAGTAGCGCCGCAACGTCTACGTCGTCGTTAGCGACGAGCACACCCGCAGAAACATCCAAGAGAATGCTACGTGTGTCGGCGATCGCGTACCTACGCTGATAGGGGTCGAAATAGTCATAGTGCAAGATCGGCAGCTTTACTGAACCGTCGTGCGTCGGCGTAAGGATCCAGTCAAACTCTTTGGCTCCTCGTACCAGTGCACCACTGGTGTCGACTTGTACGCGCTCCGATCCGGCAACCGCGCTCGCCCATTCGATCTCAATTTTTGGTCGCGGCAACAGTTTGACATTGCCGATTCCTTGCACTCGAAGCGTCAGAATTAGTGGTTCGCCGACACGAGCGCTCGTCGCGTCAAATCGCGTGCTGGCCCGCAGCACACCAACAGCACCAGCGAACGTATCTGGTCGACCTTCGATCGGCAGCGCGCGAATCACGAGGTGCGCACTCTCAGCACGAACGACATAGCGCTCTTCTCGACTAAAATAGCTTGACGATTGCGGCAGTGCGTAAGAAAGTTGCGGTGCGGGGACCGCGAGAGGTCCGGATGCTACGGGAAATAAGGCACGCTGAAAGACGTGCGCTTCGTAGACGCCACCATTCATACTGCGCGGTGGGACACGCATTGGTCGACCAAGTTCGTAGGCCAACAAGCCGCGCAATTCCGGTGGTAGGAACTCTGGATTTCGACGCAAACGTGAACGGGCATCGGCGTTGAGAAGCACGGCAACTTGATACGTCGTTTGCTGTCCGACGTAAAGCGTTTCCGGATATGCGGCTGCATGAAAATCGATGGGCTTACGCGCGTCGACGGTGACGCGGTCGAGGATGGTAAGTGGACCGACTTGCGCCGAGAGCGCGTGATGCGCACCGAACAGAAGCGCGATTGCAACGCGTTGCCACCAACCCTGCAACGCTTTCACCAGTCCTTCCCGCGCGACGGCGTTCGGCCCTGCTTCTGCTTGCGTCCTTGCACATCTTTTTCTTCGCGCGCCGCGCTGTTTAGAAGCGCTTCGGCCTGACGCTGATCGATCCCGCCCTGCGGTTGCGGGCGCGGTTGCGGCTGCGGCTGCGCGTCATTCCCACCGCCACCGCCACCGCTCGGCGGTTGGCGCCGTAACGCCAGTTCGTAATTCCATTTCGCGTCAATGTCGGCGGGCCGATCGATCAGAAACGCGCGATATGCCGCGCGCGCCGCCGCGAGTGCGGGTTCGGCATCCGGCGCCTTCGCGGCGCGCCCCGTCGTCAAGGCTGCGAGTCCGGCGTTAAAGCGCGCCCGCATTCGTGTCTCGCCGTCTGCACTTCGACGCACTGCGTCTAGCAACTCTGCGGAAGGCAATAGCGAATCTGCGCCGAGTAATGCGGTGCCAAGATTGTACTTTGTCACGGCCGACGTATCACCGTTAAGCATCATCCGGCGATACGATATCACTGCGCCCGCAACGTCGCCTTCGGCAAAACGAACGGCCGGATCTTTCTCGTGCGTGCAGCCGAACGCTGCAATCGGCAAGAGCATGCAAAGCAGCAAGAGCGCGTTTGGCGGTGGAGATACCGTCACGACACTACTGCGGAATGCCAACGCGTTGGCGGCAGACGCGCTTCCATCGCGCGGTTTCGTTGCGCGAGACATGGCCCACGTATCATAAAGCAGCAGCAATAACGCAGGGATGAGTACCCAGAGGAAGCGCGGCACGAGGTCTTCGCGCGCATCGACTTTGCGTTTTGCGGTGCGCAGTGATCGCAGCGCCGATCGAATGCGCGACGCCTTATCTGACGCTTCTGCGGGAATGAACGTACCGCCAGAGACGTTCGCCGCGCGCTCCAACAACGCTGGGTTGTACTTCGTAATGACCACCTTCCCCTGTTCATCGCGCTTCTCACGCACCACGGTACCGTCCTGCAGTGGTATCGAACTCCCGTTGATCGTGCCAAAGCCTACGGTCACGAGACTGATGCCGCGCTTTCCAGCGTCGGTTGCCGCGGATTGAATATCTTCTGCGGGTTCGAAGGCTTCGCCGTCGCTCATTACAATCAGTGCGCGATCTGCACTGCCGTCGCTTGCTAATAGCAACTCGGTGCCTTGGCGGATTGCGTGCGCAATTGAGCTTCCTGGCTGACCGACAACCGACGGATCAAGATTGTCGAGGAACAGCTCGATCGCACCGTCGTCGGTGGTCAGCGGTGTCAGAATGTAACTCCGACCTGCAAAGGCAATCAGCGCCACTCGGTCCGCGTGTGACATCGCGCGCAGCCGTCGCACTTCTTGCTTCACCCGTTCAAGGCGCGACGGACGATCATCTGGCGCCATCATGGAGAGTGACGCATCAATCGCAATGGCCATGTCGATCCCGCGCGCGGTAGAAGGGCCGCGGGAAAGTCCCCATCGCGGGCCCGCAAGCGCAACGCCCGATAGCATCGCCACCAACACGAGTCGAACCGTGCGCGCGCCGTTGCCGACGCTCGTTACTCCCATGAGTCGTGATAACGCGATGGGGTCGGCAAAACGTGCAAGGCGTTCACGCCGCTCGCGCGTCCGTGTAACGCGCAGTAGCCAAACGCTCAGCGGCAACGCGACTGCGAGAAGGAGCACCCAAGGCGAATCGAAAATAATATCCGGGATGCGACTCACGGCAATACACCGCGTCGCGCGAGCAACAACAGCTCCAGAAGCAACGAAAACAAGCCGACACCGAGTGGCCAGCGAAAGAGTTCAGCGTAGCGAATGAAGGAACGCGATTCAACGACGGAACGCTCAAGGGCATCGATCTGCTCGTAGATATGCTGCAATGCCTCCGCGTCGCGCGCACGAAAATATCGTCCGCCAGTACTGGCTGCGATATCCGACAAGAGTGCCTCATCAATTTTGACTGGTCGATTTTCGTATCGCAGTCCAAACAAGCCGCGACCAACGGGGACCGATGCCATCCCTTCAGTTCCAACGCCGATCGCATAAATGCGAATGCCGAATGCGGCAGCGGCTTGTGCTGCAGTTCGCGGATCGATGTCGCCGCGATTGTTTTCGCCGTCGGTGAGAAGCACAATCACGCGCGAGCGACCCGGAGCGGTCCGCAAACGCACGGCGGCTGTCGCAATCGCAGTCCCAATGGCGGTTCCATCCTCTAGTTGACCGACCTGCAGATTGTCGATCGCCGCGAGAACCACTGGATAGTCGGTGGTGAGCGGCACCTGAGTGAGTGCTTCGCCCGAAAACGCCACGAGGCCTACACGATCATTTTTGCGTCCGAGCACGAAGCGTTTGACTTTTTCCTTTGCTACTTCAATGCGGTTTTGCGGCTGAAAGTCCTCGGCTAACATCGAACTGGAAATGTCGACCGCCAATGCGATGTCAATTCCTTCGCTCGACACACGATCTGCGCGCGCCCCAGAGCGTGGCTGCGCCGCTGCAATGATGAAACCAGTGAGCGCGAGCGCGCGCAGCCACGGCAAGAGACGTACGTACGAGACGCGCGGATGTGGGCCCAAGGCCAACACACTGGCTCGCGAAAAGGGGATTGCCAACTCGCGATCCACGTGACGGCGACGCCACCAGCTCCATAACGGCAGTAGCACCAGTGCGAACAGCACACTGGGATGCGCGAAATTCACGCCGAAGATGGACAGGGTATCGATCTGTACCACCGACCAATCAAAGTTCTTTATCCGCGCGATCCAATTGGTCATCGCGCCCCCGCCCTCGGTCGCCGCGAACGACTCCGCGCTTCGTCATCAGTTGCTTGCGCGGTACGCTCTTCCGCACGTTCATTTGCCACGCGCACGGCTTCGATCGCCGCACGACGCGCGAGTTCCGCCCGTTCGATGACCTCGACGATCGCACGCGCTTCCCGTGCCAATTCGTGCGCACGAGCACCCGTTATATCACGCCGAGCAAACTTGACGGCGTCGCTCTCGGCGAGGAGGGCTGCGAGGATAGGTGCCGGAACTCGCGCGTCATCTTCAGTTAGCAGCAGCAGTTCAGCACTTGTGCGCGAAAGCGTCCCGTGTGGAACTCGTGCCGCCAGGTACACGCGAAGAATTTCGACCGCGAGTGCGACAAAACGGCCGCCTTCTCCAGCATCCGGCAGCGAAAGTCGATCAAGTCGGCCGAAGTCGTGCATCGCACGCGCGAATGCGTCGATGGGAGTGGCACGACGACGCGCGACGGCGGTTTTACCCCGCCGATAGAGCCACCACAGAATGGCCAGCGCTGCAAGCACAACAGCAGCCGGCCACCACCGCTCCCACCACGGCACCGCACGTGGAAATAAATTCTTGGCGGGTTTGGGCTTGTGCAACGTCGTGTCACCCGGCAGGACCGTTTTGACAAAAACGTGCGCTGCCGCTAACGGGACATGGACCATGGTTTCACCGTAGCGAACGATCGCGTCTGGCAATCCGATGGGCAGATCTCCAATGCCCCATGCGGACAATGCGTACGTCGCTGTTTCACGTCGATTGGGCGCGCGCTCGACGCCGTCGATTTGAACAGGCGCACGCATCACCACGGCAGCTGTAGTGTCATCCAGCGACGGCCATTCGACGCGCGCGCTCGTCGGCACAACGACCGTAATTATCAGCTCGAAAGTATCACCAATGCGTACCGTATCCGGTCGCACCACTATGCCCGATTGCACGTGATACACAGGCGCAGTCACGGGCGGTGGCACGATCCCGCGCGTTTGCGCCCCTGCGAATCCAGCCGTTGTTACCGCCGCAAGTGCTCCAAGCACATTGAACATGCGACAGCAAGCGCGCACTACCGTTGCGTTCCGTCAGCGCGAATGGCGACATGCACCGGGCGCACGCTTGCTGTTGCTCCGGCCGCATCGCCCAGTGCGCCACGCGGCCCCGTGCGCACAGCACCGTGTGGTCGTCGTGAGCGGGCACGAAAAAACGCCAGCAGCGCATCGACGTACCCGTGTTCGGTATGCACGATGATTTCGTCGAGACCGAGGCGAACAAATACTTTGCGGCGCGCGTCGGCGGCGGCAACGACGCGCTGCGCAAACGACGCGCGTACTGCAGGATGCGACGTGTCGACCTCTATCCGCTCGCCCGTTTCCGGATCTTCCAGTCGCGCCAATCCGATATTGGGGAGTGAACGCTCGGATGGATCTTCCAACGTCACGGCAATCACGTCGTGACGCTGCGCAAGACGCGCGAGCGGCTTTTCGAGATCGTCCATGAGAAAGTCTGAGCACAGGAACACCACCGACCGATGTGGCAACAGGCGCATCATCCGATCGACGGTCCCTGTGATAGCGGTGCGTCGCCCGACGGGCTGGAGAGTCATTAAGTCACGAATTAACCGGAGGGCGTGCTTGCGTCCTTTGCGGGCCGGAAGCGCGTGCTCAACGCGGTCTGTAAACAACATGAGCCCAACGCGATCATTGTTGCGTACTGCCGCGAGGGCAAGCACGCCCGCAAGTTCGATCGCGAGATCGTGTTTAAAACGCGCACGCGTCCCAAAACGCGATGAGCCCGAGATGTCGATTGCCAACATGATGGTGAGTTCGCGCTCTTCCACGTAGCGCTTCACAAACGGACGTCCCATGCGCGCCGACACATTCCAGTCAATCGCGCGTACTTCGTCACCCGGTTGGTATTCGCGCACTTCGGAGAATTCCATCCCCTGCCCCTTAAACAGCGAACGATATTCACCCGCGAACGTGGAGTCGACGAGTCGCCGCGTTCGCATTTCAATCCGTCGTACTTGGCGCAGCACGTCGGCCGGTGCCACCGTAACGGCCGATGCCGGCAATGTGGACCCGGACGTCGACGCGCCCAATGCAGCAGCAATCGGCGGCACGATCGTCAGGGTGATTCGACGGCAGCGAGCAGACGCGTGACGATGGTATCACTTGTCACGCCCTCGGCGTCCGCCTCAAAGGAGGTCAGTACACGATGCCGGAGTACGTCAGGCGCGATGCTCTTTACGTCGTCTGGCGTGACGAACGCGCGACCGCGCAGAAATGCGTGCGCGCGCGAGGCCTGTGCGAGCGCGATCGTCGCTCGGGGGCTCGCACCAAATTCGATGAGTGGCCGCAAATCTGCCGCACCGACATCAGCTGGGAAGCGCGTCGCATGCACGAGCTCGACGATGTAGTCTACAATGCGGTCGTCCATGTACAATTCGGAAATTCGCCGACGCGCATCAAGGAGATCTTCCGGCGCCGCGACTGGTGCCACCGTAACCTTATCCCCGCCGGCCATCCGTCGCAAAATTTCGCGCTCCTCAGCGCGCG
>JANYFO010000106.1 GCA_025362635.1 Gemmatimonadaceae bacterium
TCGCGGTCGCGCAGCTCGCTCGACTCGTCATTAATGATGCGTGGCGACCGGAAATCGTCAGTCAATTGAATCGCATTTTGGAGCACATGGATGTGCTGCAGAGTGTCGTGATTCCCTTTATCGCTTCCGATGTAAACGCGACGCCGTCTCATGGGCAACGACCGCTGCCGTTGCGTGAGGATGTCAACACGCCCGTGCTTTTGCAGGCGACTCACTCGAGTTTCGCGCCCGCGTTTCGCGACGGGTTTTTTCTCGTGCCGCGTCTCACCACACACGCGGATACGACCGACGAATGAATAGAACATTGCCCGACGGGTTGCTCGCCCTGTCGGCCGCCGCGCTCGCGCAGGCCGTCACCGTTGGCGACATCGATTCTCATGCGTTGCTTGCGGAAACCGTGACGAGATTTCACGAGGTCCATGCGGGTACGGATGGACTAAATGCATTTCTACATCTCGACCTAGATGGAGCGCGCGACGCGGCGACGGTGGTCAGCGCGCGCGTGTTGCGCGAGGATCCGATGCCGCTCGCAGGCGTTCCGGTCGCCGTGAAGGACAATATTGCGACATTGCGCCTGCCAACAACCTGCGGCTCACGAATCCTTGGCAACTATGTCAGTCCGTACGAAGCGACGGCCATAGCACGGTTACGCGAGGCAGGCGCGATCATTTTCGGAAAGACGAACATGGACGAATTCGCCATGGGGTCATCGACAGAAAACAGCGCCTTCGGTCCTACCAAAAATCCGCACGACGATGCACGGGTACCGGGAGGTTCGTCCGGCGGTTCTGCGGTTGCCGTCGCTGCTGGCGTTGTGCGCATCGCGCTTGGCTCAGAGACCGGTGGGTCAGTGCGCCAGCCAGCGGCATTCTGCGGTGTCGTCGGCATTAAACCCACGTACGGACGCGTGAGTCGCCACGGGCTGGTTGCGTTCGCCTCATCGCTCGACCACATCGGCGTCTTTGGTCGCACAGTCGATGACGCAGCACTCGGTCTCGAAATTATTTCAGGCGTTGATCCACTCGACGCGACATCCATCGACAGTCCCGTGATAGGATATCGCAATGGACTATCCCTCGAAAACGATCAACCGCTCGCGGGACTCGTGATCGGCCGACCCGTCGAATACTTCCCTGACTCACTCGACCGGAACATCCGCACACTCTGTGATCGCGCGGCCAACATTCTCCAGTCGCTAGGCGCCGAAATTCGCGACGTGTCATTGCCGCACACGAAGCTATCGATTCCGGTCTACTACATTGTTGCACCTGCCGAAGCGTCAAGTAATCTCGCGCGTTTTGATGGTGTGCGATTCGGTGCACGGGAAGGTGAGGATAGCTTGCGTGGGATGTACGAGCAGACAAGATCCGAAGGGTTTGGCGCAGAGGTGACACGCCGCATTCTCCTCGGCACCTACGTGCTGTCGGCGGGCTACTACGATGCCTACTACCGACGTGCGCAAGCCGTGCGAGCATTGATCGCCGCTGACTTTGCCACCGTATTCGCATCCGGTGTACACATCCTCCTCACACCCACAACGCCAACAACCGCATTCCCGCTCGGCACTGTCTCAGATCCGTACGACATGTACCTGAGCGATATCTTCACTGCGACCGCAAATCTTGCCGGTATTCCCGCAATGTCGCAGCCGATTGGTCGCGTAAACGGATTGCCCGTCGGCGGCCAGTTACTTGCCGCCCATTTCGACGAGGCGCGCATGCTCCGGGTTGCATACGCGCTTGAACGCGCCTTGGGCGACGAGGCACACCGATGACCACCGTTCCGTACGAACTGGTGATCGGGCTCGAGGTGCATTGTCAACTAAAGACAGAGACAAAAGCCTTTTGCGGTTGTCGTACGTCGTTTGGCGACACGCCAAATGGCAACACTTGCCCTGTCTGCCTAGGGCTACCAGGCGCGCTGCCCGTGCTCAATCGCCATGCGGTGCAATTAGCAACGCGTACAGCCTTCGCACTCGAGTGCACCGTACACGCAACATCAGTTTTTGCGCGCAAACATTATTTTTATCCAGATCTGCCAAAAGGATATCAGATCTCACAATTTGATCGTCCCCTCGCGACCGGTGGACTTGTAGAGATTGGGCGGAATCCTGACGGACTTGCGCAGGTAATTCGCATCACGCGCGTGCACATGGAAGAAGATGCTGGTAAGTCGTTGCACGACCGCTACCCATCCGTTTCTGCTGTCGATCTGAATCGCGCCGGAACGCCGCTCGTCGAAATTGTTTCCGAGCCGGATATCCGATCATCGGCGGAAGCAGGGATGTATCTGCGTCGGCTAAAACAGATCCTCGAATATGCAGACGTGTCGGATGCGAACATGGAAGAAGGATCACTCCGAGTCGACGTTAATATCTCCGTACGCCCGATCGGAAGCGCCACGCTCAATACACGCACAGAAATCAAAAACCTCAATACGTTTTCCGGTGTTGAACGCGCGATTGACGTTGAATTCGCGCGACAGTGCGCGATCATAAAAGCAGGGGGGGCAATCCACCAGCAGACCATGCTGTGGGACGGCGCACGCGGAGTGATTCGTCCGGCGAGAAGCAAAGAGGCGAGCGACGATTATCGGTATTTTCCAGAACCGGATCTCCCGCCGCTCGTGCTCGACGCAACCTGGCTCGACGAGCAACGCAATGCACTTCCCGAGCTGCCGCTCGCCAAACGTTTGCGATTTGTCAAAGACTACGGGCTTAACGTTGCTGATGTCGAACAGCTCACCGCGACAGACGCGTTGGCGCGAACGTTTGAGCACGTAGCCGAAGCATGTGGCGACGCAAAACGTGCGTCAAAGTGGGTGCTCGGTCCGTTGCTTGCAGCGCTGAATGTGTCGGGACGTCACATTGAGTCGCACCCGGTGTCCGTGACTACGCTCGGCGCATTGATTCGCTTGGAAGCATCTGGCGCAATTTCAAACACCGCCGCGCGTCAGCTGTTTGCAATGCTTGAAACCGAAAATATTGATCCGTACACGCTCGCGAATCGAGAAGGACTGCTAAAGATCAGCGACGACGGCGCGATCATTGAGTGGATCGATGACGTGTTCGCCGAGCATCCGGTTGAAGCTGAACGCTTTCTCGCCGGAGAGACAAAACTGCAAGGTGTGCTTGTGGGCCACGTGATGAAAAAGTCGAAAGGGTCGGCGGATCCACGCAAAGTGAATCAGCTCTTGGCCGCACGTACAGGCTGAAATAACGGTTCGGACAATCCCGCCGCGTGTCGGAGGGCAGTCTCTGGCATGCCGAACATACGATCCGCCTCAAGCGCAGCGCGCACATCACCACCTTGTCGACGTGCAAGCCGTCGAACTTTTTTTGCGGACCGCAAGGGCTCGTCCCCCGACGGATCGTAAAGAAACGCTTCGCTGCGTTCCCATAGATTCATCAAATCAACGATATAGTCGAACGAGCGCGTAAGGTACCGACCAACGTCCGCGTCGCTTAAATCCCAACGACTATTTTCTGACACAAGTTGAAAAATACGCTGCCACGAATCCGTGTCGGCAACGTACACCATGCCACGAAAGATTCGCCGATTGGTCGGCGTACCAAATATTGTCGGACTCAAAATCCGATCCAAATGCTGATCAGATTTACCGTGGTCAAGAAATAGTAATTCTCTCGCGCGGCGCGGCCATGGATCGCCGAGGTGCGTGTCCACTCGACTCTCCCAGTAACTGTGACCGACGGCTGTTGTGCTGGACGTCACTGCGAGTTGACGTGGTACGTAAAAATTATGCGCGACCACGTCAGCTGCGAGATGGGCCATGTATCCGAAAGCAAATGCGCGGAGCGCAGGATCTTCAGCTTGATCGTGTATCTCTAAGCCGATGTGCCACGAATGACAGTGTCGCCCTACATCGGCATACTTTTTTGCAATGCTTGTATCGGCCGCAATCGACCCATATAAAAAATCAGACGGGAAGGCTGCGAGTAGATCCGCAATTGCTCCCGGGACAAGCGCCAAATTCCGCAGCACAGCGTCGCCAAGAAAAACGTGCGTACCGGGCGTCCAAGCGAAGAGCGGTGCAGGCGTAAGCATCGTGACAATAGCGATCACGACCGCCGCCGCTGCCCATGACGGCCACCGCGGTCCGTTACGCAGAATTGGACCCGTCACGCGACGCGCCCCGAGCGCGCACCGCAGGCTTTTCCTGACGCTCCCTATCGACCGACGACCTCCGGCCGCCCCGCGACCGCTTGCCGAAAACAGCCCCGAATGCACGCGCGCCCATGTTTGCCCCGCGAATCGCAGAGACGGCAGAAATCGCGACGTCTTCCAATTCAGCCTGAAGCACGTCAAGTACGGCGTTCACCTCGTCGACACGCTGCGCGGTTGTATCCGCAGCATCGTACAACCGATCACCGATTTCTTCCGCGGCTCTCGTAACCCGTTCGACGTCGCGTCGCACGCGGGTTACAACCGCTCGGGCGTCGCCCACGACGCGATTCGCATTCGCAATCAGCGGACGCGTCTCGTTGGACAGGCGTTCCACGGCTTCATTGAGTTTCGATATTCCCAGTCGAACGGTATTGAGTAACAGCACTAGGGTGACGAGCACCGCAACGCCGAGCAGAAGAACGACAATCTGCAAAACACCACTGGTCCACTCAAACAGGCCGCGCATCGGCAGAACGCGCGCGATGACCGTATCTGGATGAGCGACCGCTTGGAGCACCTGCGCTGAAACTACGAAAGCCAAAGACATTCTTTGTGATCTAAGGGGTGCTGAGAAGGTGGTCAAGCAACAATGCGCTTGACGCTGTGGTTTCGTGTCGGCGATCCTTCAGGAAGGCTGCACATTCAGGTCCGCGTTCAACCCCATCCGCATGTCTGCTGTCCAGTTTGTCGTAGAAGGGGGCCAACGCCTCGGTGGTAGCATCCGACCCGCCGGAAACAAAAACGCCGCGCTGCCTATTCTCGCCGCCGCACTCATCACCGACCAGCCGGTCATGCTAGAAAACGTGCCACGCATCCGGGATATCGAGACCCTGGTCGAGCTTATTCGTACAACCGGCGCTGAGTGTGAGTGGACAGGTCCAAACGCACTACGCGTGCATGCGCGCGAGATTCGTGCCGCAAATCTGGACCCGACCATGTGCGCCCGCATTCGCGCGTCGATTCTGCTGGCCGCACCACTCCTCGCGCGCTGCGGTGAAGTCACCCTTGCTCCGCCCGGCGGCGATGTCATCGGTCGCCGACGCCTAGACACGCACTTTCACGTGCTCGGTGCACTCGGCGCGGATTATGAGTTGGGCGAGCGTTTTCGTTTCGCGACGCGAGGACTCGTCGGAGCTGATGTTTTTCTTGATGAACCGAGCGTGACCGCGACGGAGAATGCACTTGTCGCGGCTGTCGCTGCGAAAGGAACAACAATCCTTCGTAACGCCGCGAGCGAGCCGCATGTACAAGACCTTGCGCATTTTCTCATCGCCCTCGGCGCTCACATTGAAGGCATCGGCTCTAACGTGTACACCGTGCATGGTGGACGTCCATTGCATGGCGCGACGCACACAATTGGACCGGATCACATTGAGGTCGGCTCGTTCATCGGCTTGGCTGCCGTGACGAGATCGGAAGTGCGTATCGAACGCGCGGGCGTTGAACACCTGCGGAGCACGCTCATGGGATTTGCGCGTCTCGGTATTGAATGCGAGATCGATGGCGATGACCTCATTGTTCACGCCGAACAAACGCGGCGTATTCAAAGCGATCTCGGTGGCCATGTGCCCAAGTTGGAAGACCAACCTTGGCCGGCTTTTCCCGCCGATCTCATGTCGATCGCTATCGTGACAGCCACACAATGCGACGGGATGATTCTCATGCATGAAAAAATGTTTGAATCGCGTATGTTTTTCGTCGACAAGCTGGTCGCGATGGGCGCGCGTATTGTGTTGTGTGACCCGCATCGCGCGATTGTCTCTGGTCCAACGCGTTTGCGCGGCACCACACTCGAATCGCCGGATATTCGCGCAGGCATGGCCATGCTGCTCGCCGCACTGTGCGCAGAGGGCACCAGCACCATCAACAACGCGCAGCAAATCGAACGGGGGTACGAACGTGTGGAAGAACGACTCGGCGCACTTGGGGCGCGTATTCGTCGCGTTGAGTTGAGCGCCCGTTGATGGTCGTGCAACCGTGGTAATACAGGTCGACGCCGCGTCCCTCGCTGCATTGCCGCACGCTGACCACGTGACGGCATTTCCTTCCGGCATTTTCGCGTTCACGACCAAACGGAGTGCAGGCTCATTCGGCTTTGG
>JANYFO010000246.1 GCA_025362635.1 Gemmatimonadaceae bacterium
TCGTTTCATTGTAATGGCCCTGGAAGAAGAGAATGGCGTGTTGCACTTAAATGGCGAAATAGTCTGCGATTCAGCGAACGGCAAGTACGCGATGCGTTTAAAAAGATTGCTCGGCGTGGTCTACTTGTAGCACTGGTTGTCCGAGGCCCACAACAAAGATGAGGCCGTCCGGTCGGTCTGGTGGCAAGCATTTGCGCATTGGCTCCACGGTGTTTCGCGCACTAACGCTCGACGCGCCCGCCCTACCCCGCCAGTATCGGCAACTGCCGAATCTTCTCCGCCCACTCGCGCGGCCCGGTCTCATGCACGTTGCTCCCGGTTGCATCAACCGCCACCGTCACCGGCATGTCGTGCACGTCAAATTCGTAAATGGCTTCCATGCCCAAGTCGGCGAACGCGACAACGCGTGAAGAACGAATCGCCTTGCTCACCAGATAGGCCGCGCCACCAACCGCCATGAGATAGGCGGCTTTGTGTTTGCGAATGGCTTCGATTCCCGTCGGCCCACGTTCGGCTTTCCCGATCATGGCGATGAGTCCCGTTTTCTCAAGCATCATCTCGGTGAACTTGTCCATACGCGTCGCCGTGGTGGGGCCCGCCGGTCCCACCGCTTCATCGCGCACTGGATCCACCGGGCCCACGTAGTAAATCACGCGATTCGTGAAGTCCACAGTTGCCGGAAGTCCTTCTCCTGACGCGTATAAGTCGGCGATGCGTTTGTGTGCGGCGTCGCGACCAGTCAGCAGTTTGCCATTCAGCAGCAAACGATCGCCCGCTTTCCACGTCGATACGATTTCCGGTGTGAGCGTGTCGAGATCCACGTGTTTTGCGTTCACGTCGGGCGTCCACGTCACGGTTGGCCAATCACTGATCTTTGGTATTGGCAACGACGCAACACCGGAGCCGTCGAGCGTAAAGTGTGCGTGACGTGTTGCCGCACAATTAGGAATCATCGCGATCGGCTTGGACGCGGCGTGCGTGGGAAAATCATAGATCTTTACATCGAGCACGGTGGACAGACCGCCCAACCCCTGCGCGCCAATTCCCAGCGCATTCACTTTGTCAAACAGTTCGATGCGCAACGCTTCGATTTTGTTGTGCGGGCCACGCGCTTTGAGCTGCGTCATGTCGATGTGATCCATGAGCGACTCCTTCGCCATCAACATGGCCTTCTCGGCCGTCCCACCAATGCCGATGCCGAGCATGCCTGGTGGGCACCAACCGGCACCCATTGTTGGTACGGTTTTGAGCACCCAGTCCACGATCGAATCACTCGGATTGAGCATGGCAAATTTCGATTTGTTTTCTGAGCCACCGCCCTTCGCGGCGAGTCGTACGTCAACCGTGTCACCGGGCACGATCTCGACGTGTACGACCGCTGGCGTATTGTCGCGTGTGTTCGTGCGTGCGAACGCGGGATCGGCAACAATCGATGCGCGCAGCACATTTTCGGGCAACAGATATGCGCGGCGTACTCCTTCGTTCACCATCTCCTGCACCGACAATGTCGCATCCCACCGCACGTTCATGCCGACCTTGAGAAACACCACCACGATGCCGGTATCCTGGCAAATGGGACGATGCCCTTCGGCGCACATGCGTGAGTTGGTGAGAATTTGCGCGATGGCATCTTTCGCCGCGGGGCCTTGTTCACGCTCGTATGCATCCGCCAACGCTTCGATGTAGTCGAGCGGATGGTAGTACGAAATGTGTTGCAGCGCGTCCGCGACGGACTGAATGAAATCGGCTTGGGTGATCGTGGTCATGCGCAGAACAATAGACGAGTCTCGCCTCCCACGCTGCGAGTCAGCCAGGTGTCGGGCATACAGCGGACTACTTCGTGCGACGCATGGTCTTGGTCGAGTCGACGTATATCGTTTGGCCTACTCGCGAGCGATACAGCGTCGTGCGATATCCGTCTGACGTGCTTGCGGACACACTATCGCGCGAGACACGCACGGTATCACTCCGCTTGTCGGAGCGCAGCAATTCCACGAGGACGCGACCGCTCATCGACGGCGATGGCGTGGCACCCAACAGCTGCAGCAGCGTCGGCGCGATATCGGCATTGCTGCTCGGCACCACGCTTCGCACTCCACGGCGAAGGTGGGGACCAGCAGCAACGAGTGTGGCATTGATGTCGTAGGGACTTGTGGTGCCGTGTCCAGCGACGCCTGCCTGGTCGGTGCTACCGGCGATGCCTGCGGTGTTGACGGTGTGTGACCAATTGGCGGAGAACAGCACGTCACCGGATCGCGGATGATCCCATCCGATGCTCGAGTACGCGAGCGTTCCCGGCAACGCACCCAGATCACCAGTGATGCCGCGGGTGAAGATGGCACCCACGGACGGAGCGCCTTGCAGCGCGCGAACCACCGCACGACGTGTGCTGTCGCCGCCGCGACGTACATACACTGCGCCGCCAGCGACTACGATGTGGTCGCGTAGCGAAGCGAGAACACGCTTGATTGGCGCGTCGCTGCCAGCATGCGTCGAGAATCCGTGATCAGATACGACGAAGATATCGACCAAGGTGTCGAGCCCCCGCGCTCGAATGCCGTCGAGGGCGCGACCGAACTCACGGTCAGCGGCGCGGATTGACGAGTCCGCGATGGCACTGCCTAGCCCCGCCGCATGTGCGGTGTGATCAGGATCCGAGAGCCAAAGAAACGCGAGGTCCGCATTGAGCGAGTCCACACCGATGCGCAGCAACCCGTCAACGGCGCGAGCGTTGCGCCCGAGGTTAGGTGAGCCATCCTTCGGCGCAGGGCCAAGCACAGCGTTTACCATCGATGCTAGCGAGCGCGGAATTGATAAGTCCGCATTGATCGTGATAGCGCGGCCAGCTCCGGCCAGCA
This sequence comes from Gemmatimonadaceae bacterium, assembly GCA_025362635.1. Taxonomy (GTDB): domain Bacteria; phylum Gemmatimonadota; class Gemmatimonadetes; order Gemmatimonadales; family Gemmatimonadaceae; genus Gemmatimonas. Next base: position 2,859 of record JANYFO010000246.1, read on the forward strand.
GATAGGCCGAGCCGGACGATCCCGCACTGGCCACGACGACGCTTTTCCCGCGGGCGCGCAGCAAATCGGGAAGCGTTGGTGTGGTGAGCAGCGCTCCATGTAAAACGCTGTCGGCGCGCTGCATGTCTGCCGCCTCACCGGTATTGAGCGACTTCACGGAATCGACGCGCGGCAGATAAATCTCATTGTCGAGGATCCCGTGTCCGGCGGGCGTCATGCCGGTGATCAAGGCGCTGGCATTGACGCGCGTCACCGTCGGGAAGATCGAATGATGCGCCGACGAGACAATGCCAGCGGCCCCGAAGGCGGTCAGTCGCGGCATCCGTTCCGGTGTGATGAAATCGGGACGCAGTCCATCGAAGACGACAACCAACGCGCGCAGTCGTGGTGTACTGCGGGCGACGGAACGCGACGCCTTATCTGCGATCACAACACGGGGATGTGCGAGGGCAACCGACATCACCAGACTACTCGCGATCACGCCAAAACGTAGGGCAAGAAGCGCTTGCATCAGAAGCGATACCTCGCACCCACCTGAATTTGATACGGCGTTCCACTTTTCACGGCAGCACCAACGCTTTCATTGACTCTGTAGGTGTGTTTCTTCGTGCTTTGATTGAAGCCGGAGACGGCCATCAACTGTAATGCGGTGCCGAGATTGTACTGCCCACCCCATTGGCGATTGAGCAGGTTCTCGACATTGAAAATATCTGCCGTCAACTCGATCGATTGTCCGCGCACGATGCCAATGTTTCGCGCGATACGAAGATCGGTTTGACCACGGAACGGCGACCAGCCACCGTTACGCGGCGAGAAACGGCCCAGGTTCTGGTTGATAAAATCTCTCGCTCGATTGTTTGGGTTGTCGAGCACCTTGCGCATTGAGGCGGCGATGTCGGACGGAGTGGTGGGATCGTTCGGATCGAAAATGTAGCTTACATCGTTGTTCGTCGTTCCGTCGCCTTTCACATCACCGTTGATGACCGGCGAATAGGGCTGTGCCGACCTCTGAACGTATCGGACGTGGCTGCCGATGGGCCAGCTCCCGCGGTGGTAAATTCTGCTCGTTTCAATCCGCGTCCACGACCGACGGCTTCACGTACACTTTGCGAGAGCTAACGGCGTAGGCAGCGCTCGAACTCGCGCTACTCGTAGTTTAACGCGAACCGTATATTCGTGTCGACGAGTAACGCCCGATAACGATTGATCACGGTGAACGCCGCATGATTCTGGTTGGCCCTAACACCCTCATATATGCGGCGGGCGCCACGCATCCGCATCAGATGTTTAGCGCTCGGCTACTGAACCGCGTCGCGCGTGGCTAGGTGACGGCGACGATCAATGCGCAAACGCTGCAGAAACTTTTGCATCGGTATCGCGCCATCAAACGATGGAAGGACGGGCAGCAGCTGGCTCGATTGCTCGCCGGTCGCGCCAGATGATCGATTTTGGCAACGGACAGCCGTCGCTGTCGCTGCTCCCCATGCAAGCGCTACGCACGGCGGCCGACCATTGCTTGGCGCAGGGGAATGCCACGCTGTTGCAATACGGCACGAATCAGGGGGACGCCGGATTTCGCGAGTCGCTCGCGCAATTCTTGAGTCGGCGGTATGCAACTCCTGTACACGCGCGGCACCTGATGGTGTCAGCCAGCGCGTCGCAGGCGCTTGATCTAGTGTGCACGCGGTTCACACGGCCCGGCGACACGATTTTCGTCGAAGAGCCCACGTATTTTCTGGCACTGCGGCTGTTTCGCGATCATGGCTTGCAGGTGGTCGGCATTCCCATCGACGACGAGGGGATGCGGATGGACGCGCTGCGTGACGCGCTCGCCCGTCATCGTGCCGCAATGGTGTACACCATTCCGTCGTTTCAGAATCCGTCGGGAACAACGATGTCCGCGTCACGACGCGAGCAGCTCATGACGATCAGTCGCGAGCACGATCTGCTAGTGGTTGCCGATGAGGTGTATCACTTGCTCGACTTTGGTACAGCACCGCCGCTTCCGCTTGCGGCGTACGCGCATTCGGCGCACGCACATTCGGCGGACACGCAATCGACACGTGTCATGTCGCTTGGTTCGTTCTCAAAAATCTGTGCACCCGGACTTCGGCTGGGGTGGATGCAAAGCACGCCCGCGCTACTTGACACACTGATGGACTCGGGGCTGGTGCACAGCGGCGGCGGACTCAATCCGTTCGTGTCGGGCGTGATGCGCAGCATGCTGGAATTAGGGCTAGTCGAGATAGGACTTGACCATCTACGCGCGGTGTATGCCGAACGGTCGGCGGTGTTGTGCCGAGCGCTGCGCGACGAGTTGCCGACGGCGTGTTTTGTGGAGCCACAGGGTGGATATTTCGTGTGGCTGCAATTGCCAGCGGAAATTTCGGCGACGCAACTACTGCCACTCGCCGTCGCGGAGGGCGTGACCTTTCATCCAGGCTCGCGATTCATCAGTCGCGACGGCTTCGCACAGTGGGTGCGGTTGAGCTTTGCGCATTACGACGCGCCAATGCTCGTGGAAGGCGTGCATCGATTGGCGCGTGCGCTCAGGCAGCTTACCGACACGTTACGGTCGTAGCCGATGCTTGCGCGCCGAGTAGACGCGCGGTCACGCTCGTCCTAGCTTCACAATGTCTGTTCATGACGAGGCGCTGACACGTTTCGTGAACGTGGGCGCATGACAACCACTATACAGCCCGAGGCATCGCGCGTGACGACACCCGCCCTGATGACTGCCGAAGAACTTCTGACGTATCCAGAGATGGACAAACGCGTCGAGCTGGTGCGGGGTCGGTTGATCGTACGCGAACCGCCCGGCATGCGACACGGAGAGTGCGAGCTCCGAATCGCCGTGGCGTTGAGCAACTTCCTGACGGCCGATCGAGCCGCCCGCGGTGCGACGCAGACCCTCGGATGCGTAATGGTCGGCGACCCAGGCTTCACATTGGCGAGCAATCCCGACACAGTACGCGCACCTGATATCGCCTATGTCTCGCGCGAGCGATTGGATGGGCCGATGCCGCACGGATTTGGGGAATGTGCTCCTGATCTCGCAGTGGAAATATGGTCGCCGACTGATCGGCCTGGCGCGGTGTTGGCTAAAGTTGGTGCGTGGCTAACGGCAGGTTCGCAACTCGTGTGGGTCGTCGATCCAATGCACCAAGTGGTTACCGTCTATCGCGCGGATGGATCGCAGGCGCTGCTCGACGTACACGACGCGCTACACGGCGAAGAGCTGTTGCCAGGATTTTCTGTTTCGCTTGAGGAACTGTTCGCCGAGTAACGTGCACCCGATGCCGCCAAAATCGGTATGTCGTCGTAGCATCGGTCACCGCTTCGTCGGTGGCCCCGTCGGGTGCTTGTCGCACACCGGCGGCTGCTCGGCGCTCCAAGCCAACGACGCAATCCGCCAAGTGCCATTGCTCTTCACGAGCGTAAAGACGTCAACACCGCAGTGTGACCACGTGCCGTTGATGTAAAGATCGTAGGGCATCCACACCATCGCGACACCGCCGTTGACCATCGCTTGCGGCGTGAAACCGCGCTCGACAACGCCGGTCATAGACGCAGTCCGCTGCGCTTCGCGAGTGCGCGCGCGGTACGTGGTCACGCCGTCGCGTGTGGATGTCGGAAACATCACGGCCTCGGGCACCATCAAGTCCGTGAGCGCGACGACATCACCGCGCGTGATCGCCGCGAGCGCGGAGTCCGCGACGGCGATGACAGCGGCGCGCGCGTCGGGAGATTGCGCGATGGCGTCACGGTGCAAAACGCTGATGAGGGCAACGGCGATGGCGAATCGAGTGCGCATTGGCGTGGTTTGAGGAGTGATTATTGAAGTCTATCTTGAGCCGCACGGCCCGAGTGGACCAGGTGCAACTTCGGCATTGCGCTCAAAGTGTAAAGCGTGGGCGGCAAGCGCATGACATAAACGGGTGACGTCTTGGCACGCCGCACTATATGTCGCCGAACAAGCATTGGCCGAACGCACAGTCGGTGACAAAAGGCACACACGTCACTAACCTGTTCCGATGGAGCCATGTCGCTGGAGCGCAGAGAAGAACGCGTAGTTGAAGTTTGAGCAGATGCTGGTGGCCGTGTACGACGGTGGACCATTGGATATCCGCGAACACCCCGAATCCCGCGAAGTATCCGAAACAAATGGTGCTCGTCGTGGCTAGCGATGGTTACTCCTACTTGGTGCCGTTCGTGGAAGCACATGATCATGTGTTACTGGACACTTTTGACAAAGGCGCGATGAAGACCATCGCCGCAACGCCACCGACATCGCGCAAAGTCGCGACCGCTGGTCGGGTCAAAAGGCGTGCGAGTTAGCGCCTCCAATCGATTCAACCGAGTGCTTGCTTGAGCACGGTGCTTTCGCGCCTCACGACGGCCCTCGCCAACCGCTATCGCCTTGACCGCGAACTCGGCGCCGGTGGCATGGCCACCGTGTATCTCGCGCACGACATCAAGCACGATCGCGATGTCGCGATCAAGGTGTTGCATCCAGATTTGGGCGCGGCACTCGGCGGTGAACGTTTCCTAAGCGAGATTCGCACGACTGCGCGATTGCAACATCCGCACATTCTGCCGTTGCTCGACAGTGGTGATGCAGATGGTTTGCTGTATTACGTGATGCCGCTCGTCACCGGGGAAACGCTACGCGCACGCTTGGAACGCGAAAAACAATTGCCCATTGCCGATGCCGTGCGCATTGCGCGCGAAGTCGCCAGTGCACTCGACTACGCGCACCGACAGAACGTCATTCATCGCGACATCAAGCCCGAGAACATTCTCCTGCACGATGGCTCGGCACTCGTCGCCGACTTCGGTATTGCGCTCGCCGTGCAAAGCGCCAGCGGACAGCGCATGACGCAAACGGGACTTAGCCTTGGCACGCCGCAGTACATGTCGCCCGAACAAGCGATGGGGGAACGCACCATCGACGCGCGCAGCGACATCTACGCCTTGGGCGCCGTGACATACGAAATGCTCGCGGGAGACGCACCGTTTACCGGCAGCAGCCTACAGGCGATTGTGGCGAAAATGCTCAGCGAAAAACCGACATCGCTGCACATGCTGCGCGATACCGTACCGCCGTACATCGAACACGCCGTGTTCACCGCGCTCGCCAAACTTCCCGCCGATCGGTTCGCGACGGCCGGCGAGTACGCGCAGGCATTGCAAGGCCACGGCGATGCGTCCACGCTCTCGCCCTATCCGTCGGCGGCGTCCCGCACGAGTGCGCCCGTTGCGCGTCGCGGACGAGCCGTACGCGAAGCCGCAGCGTGGGTCGCTGCGGTGGTTGCAATCGCCGCGTTGGGTTGGATCCGCATGCATCCACCCGTCGTTCCCGATACTCCGGTTGTGCGAACGCTCCTCGATCCGCCGGCCGGCGAACTGGTCATCGTGGGCGGATTCCCCATCGTGATCTCGCCGCTGGGGGATAAGCTCGCGTACATCACGTCGAGCGTCGCCGGATATCGCACCGTCGTGCAGCGTGTCAGCGAGATTGGTACGCGCATTGTGCTTGCCGAGCGATCGCTCAAGAACCTCGCGTTCTCGCCCGATGGTCGTGAGCTCGTGTACTCGGACGGGTTTGATATCCGACGCATCTCCGCTGATGGCGGCCCGAGTCAGAATGTCGCGAATATCGGCAAGCGTGAGATCACCGGCCTCGCTTGGGCACCAAACGGCACCATTCTCATCGGCACGGGTGACGGCCTGTTGGCGACGCCGGTACGCGGCGGGCCCGTCGTGCCGCTTACTACGAAAGCAGAAGGTGGTGCGACGGATCCAGCGCTCTTGCCCGACGGCAAGGCGGTGCTCGTGCGCAGCGCACAGGACGGCGCAGCGAAGTCCGCCATGTTAGCGGTCGCGATCGAAACACAGAAGGTCACCGATATCGGGCTCGCAGGTGCGCGCGCGCCGCTCGGTGTCGTCGACGATCAACTCGTGTACCTCAACGAAAGCGGCGATCTGACGGCCATCGGATTCGACATCAACGCTTTGCATATTCGCGGCGAACCAGTCTTGCTCGAAAGCAATATGAACGGCGTTGCCCTGTCGCTCGGCGGGACACTCGCGTTTTTGCCCGGGACCAGCAAGTCGCGGCTCGTGCTCGCCGGTGGCGGAACCGAGGTGGCAGTGCGGAGCGAACCGGCCAACTATGAGACGCCGCGTTTCTCGCCCGATGGTCGACGCATCGCGGTCTCCATCGCGGCCAACGATGGATGGGACATCTGGGTGCAGGATCGCGCGAGTAATACGTTTGCGAGATTGACAACCGCTGGCGTTAATCGCGCACCGGAGTGGTCGCCGGATGGCCAACGCGTTCTTTACAAAGCGATTATCGGCGGAACGATTCGCGACAAAGGGTTCGGCTCGGGGCGCACACCGATACTGTGGATGCCGGTGGATGGCAGCGCGAAGGCGGAGACACTCTACGTAGCGGATGCGAGTGTCAACGAGGCGGTGCTCTCGCCGGACGAACGATGGCTCGTGTTGCGCACCGACCCCTCCCCGAGGTATCCTCGCGACATTTTTGCGGTCGATCTCAAAGGCGACCGCAAATTGCAGCCAATGGCCACGGGCCCCTCGTCGGAAATGATGCCGAGAGTGTCGCCCAACGGGAAATGGCTCGCGTATCAATCCGACCAGAGCGGACGGAACGAGATTTACGTGCGCCCGTTTCCTGGCGATGGCGCGCGCGTGCAGGTGAGCAACAGCGGTGGCGGCGAGCCCATGTGGGATCGCACAGGGCGCACGTTGTTCTATCGCGCGCCTGACGGCATCACCGCGGTCACGTTGACGAGCGGAAACAATCTGTCGGTCGGCGCACGGAAGCTCGTAGTGCCCACGACCGACGCCGCTGATCCTTCGCACCAGTCGTACGATGTCGCCCCTGACGGCACGCACTTTCTCATGCTGCGGCGCGAAGGTGGCGAGGGGAAGGCGATTGTAGTGCACAACTGGAGGCGAGAGCTGCGCGAGAAGTTACAGCAGAGCAAGCGATGAGCATCGTCCTCGAACGTCTCGCGGCCGCACTGTCCGACCGCTACCGCATCGACCGCGAACTCGGTGCCGGCGGCATGGCCACCGTGTATCTCGCGCACGATCTCAAGCACGAGCGCGACGTCGCCATCAAAGTGCTGCATCCCGATCTGGGCGCGGCGCTGGGTGGCGAGCGGTTCTTAAGCGAGATCAAGACCACCGCCAAGTTGCAACACCCGCACATTCTGCCGCTGCTCGACAGCGGTGCGGCGGATGGGTTGTTGTACTACGTCATGCCGCTGGTCACCGGCGAGACGCTGCGCGCGCGGCTCGAGCGCGAGCGGCAGTTGCCAATTGACGACGCGGTGCGCATCGCGCGCGAGGTGGCCGATGCGCTGGGGAGCGCGCATGTCCTCGGCATTATTCATCGCGACATCAAGCCCGAGAACATCCTGCTACAGGGCGGGCATGCGCTCGTCGCGGACTTTGGTATCGCGCTCGCGGTGCAAAGCGCCGGTGGCGCGCGAATGACGCAGACCGGTCTGTCGCTCGGTACGCCGCAGTACATGAGCCCCGAGCAGGCAATGGGCGAGAAGGTCATTGATCTGCGTAGCGACATCTACGCACTTGGTGCCGTGACGTACGAAATGCTGGTGGGCGAGGCGCCGTTCACGGGGCCGACTGTGCAGGCGATTGTCGCGCGCGTGCTGACGGAGGAGCCGCGCAGCATTGCGCTACAGCGCAAGGCGGTGCCGGAATCGGTGGAGAACGCGGTGATGCGCGCGCTCGAGAAGTTGCCGGCCGATCGGTTTGCAAGTGCGGCGGAATTCGTGACGGCGTTGCGTGACGGGGCAACCGGCCAGCGCTCGGTTGCGTCGCGCCGCGCACCGCGCGCGTCGATATCAAAGTGGCGAGTGATCGGCACCGGTGCGGCGATGCTCGCCCTCGGCATGGCGGTGGGACGGTTTGCCTTGCAACGATCGGCGGCGGTTGAGGCGACGCGCGCGTTTTCGATTGCCCTTCCCGACTCGGTGCGTGTAGCGTTTCAGGGTGGTCTCGAGTCGCCGGGCGGACATGGTTCGGTAGCGATCAGTCCCGACGGTCGCCGTATCGCGTGGGTCGCCACGGGACCCAACGGCGCGCGGCTTGCTGTTCGCGACGCCGATGCGTACATCGTGCGCGTGCTCTCCGGCACGGATGGTGCCTTCGCGCCGTTTTTCTCGGTGGACGGAGCGACCATTGGCTTTTTCTCCGGCAGCGAACTACGCACGCTCTCGCTGGCGACGGGTGAGTCGCGCGTGGTGCAGCGTGACATCAAAGAGCCGAATGGCGCGGCGTTTCTCTCCGACGGACGCATCGTCTACATGACGCAGTTTCTCGGGGGGTTCATCGCGTCGTCGTCCGGTGTGACGCAGGCGATCGCAAAACCGGTCGTCAATTCCGACGGGTCGGTCGAGTCGTTCGCTTTTCCCGCCGTCGTGCCCGGCGACCGCTACCTGCTGGGTGTAGAGCGTGGACTCAACTATTTCGTTGCCGCGGTAGACCTCAAGTCCGGCGCGTTTCGTCGGTTCCAACGGTTTGCAGCGAATGAGTCGATGGAGCCCGAGGCGCGCTTCGTCAGGGGAAGTGCGCCGCGACTCGTCGGCGACCGCTTGGTATGGCTCGACGGTGATGTCCTCATGACCGCGACGGTGGACGTTGCGGCTGGTCGGCTTACGTCGGAGCCGTCGTCCGTCGTGACAGGCGTGCGCGGCGATCTCAACGGGGCTGCGGACTTCGCACTCGCGACCGATGGGACAATCGCGTTCGTGCCGGGTGGGGATCCCTCCATCGGCAAGCTCGCGTGGCTGGAGCGAAACGGACACGTAGACACACTGCCGATCCCCGAGTCGAACTACGTGGGCTGGGACATCTCGCCGGACGGGAAGCGCGTGGTGACGATGACCGCACCGCAGTTGGGTCCGCGTGAGTTCCGAGTGCTCGACTTGGCGCGCGGCATCAACACGAAACTTGCTATCTCGGCACCGGTCACCAGTCAGCCGGTGTGGACGGCCGACGGTCGCTCGTTGATGCTCTCGGTCAAGCAAACCCCCGCCGATCGGGGCGCCGTGGTGCGCATTTCCGCCGACGGGTCGACAGCCGACACATTATTGCGCGGATTTGCCAGCCGTTACGCTCGTTCGCGCGACGGTCGCGTGGTCATCGCGAACATGCAAGGCCAGCAGAGTTTGACCGGTCTCGCCGTGAGCGTCGACGGGAAGCCGTTCACGATGTTGGACAGACTGAAGAACGTGAAGACCCCTGCGGTAACGCCCGACGGCCGCTGGCTGGCGTACGAGGACGAAGCCGGTCACTCTGATGTGTTCGTGGAACCGTTCCCCTCTGACGGCCGCCGCTATCAGGTGAGCCCCGACGGCGGCTATGAAGCCATCTTCGCCGCGAGCGGTGATCGCCTGTTCTACCGCTTCGGGCGCAACATCATGTCGGTCAGTTTCGCGCCTGGCGACCCGCCAACCATCGGTAAGCCGACGGTCTACTTGACATACGATTTCGCCGACTTCCCTGGTCGCGCGTGGATGCTTGCGCCGGACGGACGCTTTCTCATCAAGTTGCTGCCGAGTGTGGTGCCGCGGTCGGAGATTCGCGTACTTACGGGTGTCCTCTCGCCAGCGGGTGTGCGCTCCACGAGCAGGGGAACGAACCGATGAACGATGTGCTTTCGCGCCTCACAACGGCCTTCGCTAACCGCTATCGCCTTGACCGCGAACTCGGCGCGGGCGGCATGGCGACGGTGTACCTCCGCAACGCATACACGGGCGGCGGACAGTTCGACCTTACGCGCGACGGCACCCTCGTGTAAGTGCCCGGCGTCAACGCCTAGGTCGGACGACTGGTACGTCGAGCGCGGGGCGGTTCCGCCGTGACGCTGCCGGTCGACGCAGCCGCCTTCCTGCGCTTTACGCCGAGCCCAGATGGACCACGGCTTGCTGCCGTGCTGCAGGGCGTGCAATGGCAGGAAGCTCGGCTGTACGACCTGCGAACCGGCACACACGAAACGCTCGATCAGGCGCTCTACGTGAGCAGCGCATCATGGAGCCCGGATGGGCGTCGCCTCGTGTATGGGAAACACGACGCCGATGATCCCGACGCGAAATCGCTGATAATGACGCGTGCAGAGTTGGCGAAGCGCCGCGTCGCGCGCACGGCATTTGTTGTGCCTGTGATTGCGCAACCGAAGATCTGGATTCTCGGAGGCGACGCTGACCTCGCCCTTTGAGAACCTCGCCAGCGTCGGTGGCTCACTGCGCGCCGAGGCGACACGCGTGCTGGTCACGGCAATGCGTGAGCTGTAGAATTCGTCAATGGTCATAGCCCACCTGCCGGGAGCGGAACTGATTGAGCGAGGGATTGCCGATCTTGCGGCGAGCTCAATGACGATCGAGTCGCTGCTCGTCTCAATTGCCGCGCCAGCATTGCGCGACGTGGGCCTCATGGTTGGCCGCGCGATTCCCGACGCTGAGTTGCAGCTCTACGCGTTGCTGTCCGCGCGCGACGGCGCAGCAGCCCACAGTCAGTACAACGCCTTGCTCCGACGTGTCGCGAGCTTCCGACACGCGGCGCAGTGCGCAAGGTAGCGGACCGCGAGCGCATTCATGCGTTTATGACTGCGCTGGCGCGACACGCAACGGCAGACGTGGATGTCTTCCTAGTTGGCGGCACGAGTGCGGTGTTAGTGGGATGGCGCGCGACCACTATCGATGTTGATCTCGTGATGCGGCCGGAGTCGGACGCCATGCTGCGAGCAATACCTTCGCTCAAAGAACAGCTACAGTTGAATGTTGAACTGGCATCTCCCGATCTGTTCATTCCGGTCCCCGCTGGGTGGGAGCAACGCAGCCCGTTGGTCTCGCGCATTGGGCGCGTCACCTATCGGCACTTCGATTTCGTTGCGCAGGCACTCGCCAAGATTGAGCGTGGACATGCGCGCGATCTCGCCGATGTGCACGCCATGCACGCCCATGGCCTGATCACTGCTGCCGATGTGCGTGCACAATTTGCGCACATGGAACCGGAGCTGTTTCGGTTTCCCGCAATCGATCCGCCATCGTTTCGTCGGGCGGTTGATACAATGTTCCCGCTCTGACGCGAGTTTATGCCCGATCCAAATGCAGCGCTGACGCGTCTCACCGCCACACTCTCCGACCGCTATCGCCTCGAGCGAGAACTCGGCGCTGGTGGCATGGCCACCGTCTATCTCGCGCATGATCTCAAGCACGACCGCGACGTCGCGATCAAGGTGTTGCATCCAGATTTGGGCGCGGCACTCGGCGGTGAACGCTTTTTAACGGAAATTCGCACGACGGCGCGATTACAACATCCGCACATCTTGCCGCTACTCGACAGCGGTGATGCAGATGGTTTGCTGTATTACGTGATGCCGCTCGTCACCGGGGAAACGCTACGCGCACGCTTGGAACGCGAAAAACAACTGCCAATCGCCGATGCCGTGCGCATTGCGCGAGAAGTCGCCAGTGCGCTCGACTACGCGCATCGGCAGAACGTGATTCATCGCGACATCAAGCCGGAGAACATTCTCCTGCACGATGGCTCGGCAATCGTCGCCGACTTCGGTATTGCGCTCGCCGTGCAAAGCGCCAGCGGACAGCGCATGACGCAAACGGGACTTAGCCTTGGCACGCCGCAGTACATGTCGCCCGAACAAGCGATGGGGGAACGCACCATCGACGCGCGTAGCGACATCTACGCATTGGGTGCCGTGATGTATGAGATGCTCGAAGGTGCCGGTCGCCGGTGGTGCGCCGATCGCGGTCATTCCAAGCGATTCGTTGCTCGCAGGTCGCGTGACGTGGGGGGACGATGGCAGCATCGTGTTCGAGACGAAATCGGTGCTCGCGGTCCTGCGCGCCGACGGAGCGCTGCGTTTGCTCACGAAGGCTACGGCAGCAGAACAGCCGCGACTCACACCGGATGGGCGCGGCATCCTTTATCTGGACAATCGGCAGCGCGCGAGACTGATGTACTATGATCTTGCGATCGACTCTGCCTTCGCGCTGCTTGATGAGTCAGCAGAGGCGCATTTACTACCGACGGGGCATCTGATCTACGGATCGTCGGCGGGAGGCATCTATACCATTCGATACAATGCGCAGCGTCATGCGGTAGAGGGTGCACCGTCGCCGGTCGTGCTCGACATGCAAAGCAATAGCGCTGTGGCGCCCTTCGAGATCACACGCAGCGGAACGCTCGTTTATCGCGCTGGCGTTGCGGTCGAGTATCACTCGCTGGTTCGGCAAACGACCGGAAAGATGGACACGCTGCCACTGGCACCCAAGGGGCTTACTTTCGCACGCTTCTCGCCCGACGGTCGGTCACTCGCGCTTACCATAGGCTCAGCACGTGGCACCAACCGACATACGGACATTTACGACTTCAACCTCGGCACGCTCACGCGCATTGCCCAGGAGGGTGGCGCGCATTCACCAATTTGGTCACCGGATGGCAAGCGCATCGCATATACCGCCGAGACTACAACGACGGATGCCGAAGACATTTTCGTGCAACCGGTAGACCATAGTGCACCGCCGATGGCCATCGTACGCATGCCGGCAGATCAGCACGCGTCGGCCTGGCCGAGTGATTCGGTGCTGGTGTTTTCGACCAACGCCGCAGCGCGCCTGGTCGGTGGAACCGCCACTGGTGGTACGACAGACATCGTCAATCCGACGGGGAAGTCGTCGGTGCGGCCCTACTTGCACGCGTCATGGGGAGAATTCGACGTCAGTGTATCGCCCGACGGGAGGTGGGCCGCATTTACATCGAACGAATCAAGCACTCCGGAAATTCATGTGCGACATTTTCCGCTCGATGAAGCGGGCGGACAGTGGAAGGTGTCGACGGGCGGTGGGCAGCGCGCGAGATGGTCGGCCGATGGCCGCACGATTTTTTACCAGAACGTTGACTACAGCGCCATTCTCGCCACGCGAGTGGCCGCAGGGCCAACGTTTAGCGTAGGAGCGACGACAACGATCGTGCAAGCGCCACACCTTGGCCCGGCGTGGGATGTGGATCGCGCGACTGGACGCATGCTCATCACCGAGCCGGCGGTGACGGCGAGTGCGCGCATTGTAGTGATGCAGCATTGGCTCGAGCAGTTTCGGCGGGCGCAAGCGGAGAAGCGGTGACGATCTACGTTGGCGCGCAGATCGCCGTTTCCGATGGGCGACTGGTGTTGTTGCGCCCAATGGAGCACAGCCAGCGTTTGGTCGTGGCTCACGGGTGGTTGGACGCGTTGCGCGTCGGGTGGACGAAGGCGGCGCGAATTTAGGCGCGACCTCGTCATTCACTCTCCGTAGCGAAAGCCAAGCTCGCCGCGCGTTTGAGTATGTGTTTGCTGCGCAATCGAAATTGGTTTCGTACTTGTTGCGTTAACCGCATGTCGCTGCGGAAATGGTCATCAGTGTTGGCGTCAATGATCCTCTCACACTTGCCCTCGCTTCGCTGCCGAGTACTGCACGGTTGCGTCGATGTCGACGTCGATACATCCACACCAATTTGAGCGGCGTAATGCGATAGAAGACATCGGTGTCTTCATCCCTCCCTCCTCCGTGGAGCAGCAATGCAGAAGTGGATTCCCACGCGCGCCAAATTATTGGTGCCCCTCACCATCGCCGTTGTGCTCGCCGGCACGGCGATCACCGTCCGTTCGTTGGTCGCGTCAGATCACCAGGATACACCGCTCGTTGAAATGTCGCCGCGTTTCGACGTGAACGATGTGTACGCGTTTCCAGCGCCAGGCAACCCGTCTCGCACAGTACTCGTGCTCGGCACCGCATCGCCGATTACGCCTGCGCAAACACCAAGTTTCACGTTCGGCACCAAAGATCAGGAACTGTATCAGATAAAAATCGACAACACTGGTGATGCGCGTGAAGATCTCGTTTTTCAGATCACGTTTACCGGAAAAGCGGGCCATCAAAAGGTGACGTTACGCGGTCCATTCAAGCCAAATGAAGTAGGTACGGTAAATACGTTGGTTGGCGGTAAGCAGATCAAAGGCTCCACGAACACGGTGCTCGGTTCGGCGAATGATGTGCAGCTCTTCGCTGGCGCACGCGACGATCCATTCTTTATCGATCTCGAAGCGTTCTTCCGCATCCTGCCCGACCGTAAGCCACAAGGCGGCCCGCTCTCGACCATCACGCAGGGCCCGCTCACGTTTCGGCCCGTTGGATCCGCTGTCGACTTCTTACGCGGTATCAACGACATGGCCATCGTGATTGAATTGCCCACGTCAATGATTGCGAACGCAGCGACGCACGGCAGGTTTGGCGTGTGGGGCACGATCAGTCGCGCCCGCGGCAGCTGAGTTCTTCTCCGATTATTTAGCCCACCCCAGACCCTCAGGAGCACAGACATATGTTGGAGAAGAACGCTATCCGCGCGATGATCGCGATATGCGCCACGTCGCTCATTGTTGCCGGTTGCCGCGATTCGAAGCAGCCCCAGGACATTGCGGGTCCGCAGTTCAGCGCGAACGCGAGCCGCAACGCGAACGATGATGCGGACGACAACGATGAAAACGACGACAAAATGGTCTACGAGCAGATCGAGTTTCTCGGCAACCCGCTTGTCAGTGAAGTGACGATCGTGAAGGCCAATCATGATCGATACAACCGTACGCAACCATACAACTCTGCCGAGTTTGGGCCACAGAGTTTGTCATTCATCAATGCGTTTCGTGGCAATCAGCCGCAAGTCGCGAACACGCTCGGCGCCGTGCTGTATCCCGACATGTTGATCGTCGAGTCGTCTCGGAATCCGGCGACCTCTGGTTGGTTGTCGTGGGCACTCGCGAACGGTTGGGGTGGACGTAACCTGACCGACGATGTCGTCGATGCAGGATTAAGCGCCATTTTTGGCAAAGTCATCGCGTCCGCCGGCGCATACTGCGACAACGGGCAATTGCCACTCTGCACCGATAACGTGCCGAAGAATGACAAAGCATTTTTGAGCACGTTTCCGTACCTTGCGGGACCAACTCAATAACTTGCACAACGTCCCACGTCGTCGTTGTGCGACGTGGGACGTGTGCGCCTTTCAGCTACGATAAACCGACATGACTCACCGCCGTCGATTTCTTATTTCGACACTCGTCGTTCCGATTGTGGCGATCGGTGTTTATGTCGTCAGTGTTGCGCGGCATGCCAGACACGCGGACAGCAGCGACATGCCGCGTACGCCGCGCACTCTCCCGATCCTATACAACGAGTCACACATCCGTGATGACGACATCGTGTTCTACACACGTCGTACGCACGAAGACCCGGGGAGTGCACTCGATCGCGCAGCACTTGCCGGCTTACTTTTCGCTCGATCAAGAAATACTGGCTCGGCGTCCGATTTGGCAAAAGCTGAAAAACTCGCGCGACAGTCAATTGCGCTTCGCGTCGAGCGTAACGGCCAAACGTACGAATTGCTGGCCAGTGTGCTCATGGCGCGTCATGCATTTCGTGAGGCGCGCGTGATTGCGGCACAAGCCGACTCCACTGAACCGGATACGCCATCCCATTTGGCATTATTGGGCGAGATCGAACTGGAACTTGGTGCATACGACGATGCGGCCGCTCACTTTAAGGCAATCCATTTTGACGGGCAGCAGTTTACGATTGGAGCGCGTCTCGCGCGATGGTATGAACTGACCGGTCACATCGACATTGCCCGTCAATTTCTCGTGCAAGCGATTCATCGGGTGTCGCGTCGGGACGACTTACCGCGCGAGCAGGTGGCGTGGTTTCATTATCGATTGGGTGAGCTCGAACTCCGCGCTGGTCAGTTTAACGCTGCTGACTCCGCGTTTCAGGGAGCGCTTGTCGTACACGAAGACGACGCGCGGGCACTCGGCGGACTGGCTCGCGTGGCGTTGGCACGTGGCGCATGGCGTCGTGCCGTCGACCTTGGTGAGCGTGCCACTGCGATACAACTTGACGCAGGAACGCTAGGTACCGTAAGTGCCGCATACAGCGCATTAGGTGATAGCGCACAGGCAGCCAGTTTTGGCAATGCAATGACGGTAAGTGCACGGGAACAGCCAGGGACCATGCACCGCGCGTGGGGAATGTTTTTACTCGATCATGGGAGCGCAGCGCAACGCACCATGGTGTTGGCACGTGCGCGACGCGATGTGCTGGTGCGAAATGATGTGTATGGACAAGACGTGCTGGCGTGGGCGATGTATAGAAACGGTTTACTCGATGAAGCCCGCGCGATGATGATCAAGGCGATGTCGCAACACACGCAAGATCTGCTCTTCACAACGCACGCACGCGCGATCGGTGTGGAGAGACCGATCGGCTAAAACCGCGCGTCAGACGTTACCTGAACCGCGCACCGCCCTGCCGATCATCCATCACGAATCGATTACGCGACGGCATCTTGACTGCTGGCAGTGTTGTCGCGTTCATCACCGCGTCGGTCGGCACGATCGCGTTTTTTTGCAGCAAAAATGCAATGACCGCGTACGTCTCATTCGCAGTCAACGTACCGAGTGCGTTTTGTGGCATCGCGCGCCGGATGTAGTCGAAGAGTGTTGTTGCATACGGCCAATAGTTACCGATAGTTTTTACCGCCTTCACGTCTGTCGCAAATGGAAACGAGTCACCAGGTATACGACCAACGAGTCGCGGATTTGGCGTAATGCCCTCGCCCGCTAGGCCGTGACACGATGCGCACGATTTCGCAAAGACCACCGCTCCTTGCGCGACTGTTCCTTCGCCGGACGGTAATCCTTCACCCTTCGCGTTGACATCAAGGTCCCACGCAGCGATCTCTGTCGCGGTTGCCAATCGCCCCGCGCCGTACGTCTCGGGCGCGCGCTGCGGCGGGCCTGCCGGTGCGCTTCGTGCAGACGCGTCGTCTTCCTGCATGGTGCAAGCCAACGTCAATGCGATGATCATGACGCCGCAAATATTTCGCGCGTTCACGACGACACCCCGTACGTCACTTGACCATCGGCGGCGACATGCCACGCGCGAATGTGATTGTAGTGGTAGTCCGTTCCCGGACCACGCCCAGCGCGGAAGACCTCCACGGTCGGCTGCACGTACCCCGTCTCATCGTGTGCGCGACTCATCAACTGTGCCGGCTCGCCGTTCCAATTCCACAACGACACGAATCGCACAAGCGCCTTCGGTTGCGGCGTCCCTTGTATTTCTGCCTGAATCCACGTCTTACCGCCATCGGTACTGACGTCGACACCGGTAATTTTTCCACGACCACTCCATGCAATACCCGAGAGTTGTATCCATCCGCGTCGCGTGAGACGCGTGGGATACGTTGGCGAAGTGAGTGTGGATTTTGCATCAATCTCAAAACTGAATTGACGCGCGGTACCATTGGGCAGTGGATCCGTGTATTTGGATGTCTCGTCTTTTGACATGTTGGGTTCGCGAATCAGCTCTAATCGACGCAACCATTTCACATTCGTGTTTCCTTCCCAGCCCGGGAGGAGCAAACGCACTGGATACCCTGCCGCCGGTCGCAGCGCTTCACCATTTTGCGCATACACGAGTAACGCGTCGTCGAGCAATTTGGCGACTGGAATTGAGCGCGAGAGTAACGCCGCATCACCACCCTCGGCTAATGCCCACGTTGCGCCGTTGGTAGCGCCACCAGCCTCTGCGAGCACAATTTTGAGCGGTACGCCAGTCCATTCGGCATTACTCAACAAGCCATCGATCTGCTGTGGTGTGGTATCGGGTTTCGTCGATTTGTAGCCCACACGTCCGTTTCCAGAACACTCAAGAAAGTGGACGCGGGTTACCGACGGCAGCGACTTGAGATCATCGAGCGTAAACATCATCGACTGTTTGACGAATCCGTGTACAAGCAGACGATATTTATGCGGATCAATGAGTGCGACGCCCCCGTGATGCCGCTCAAAGTGCAAATCGGTGGGCGTGATTGTGCCGGTCAGTTGGTGGATCGGCGTGAGCGACGAACCCGAGACAACCCCAATTGGAATACGCGACGGATTCTCGAACGGCGAACGGATACTCTGCGCCGATGTGGGGAGGCCGAGCACACGCGTTGGGTCGTCGGGCACGACAAGCGTGGGCACTGGGGTGAGCGCGGCGCCATTTGGCACTGTGGTCACGCGCGACACGGCTTGCTGTCCCGGCAACGTGCTCGGCAAAGCTGCGATTGCCGCGCCGCCGACCGCCGTCACAGCGCTCACCAGCAGCGCACGTCGCGTTAGCGCCGCGACATCACGATCAGTTGCGACGTCGTCGTTGTGTTCGTCCGTTAATCGCACGCAAGCTCCCTGGGCGTTGTCGGCAAAATATCAAATGCGCACGTGCGAACTTCCTTCGTGTGATCGTTTTTGTCCATGCTAATGTGCGAGATCATGCGCCACCCATGTTGCCGGCAATTGCTCTGAGGTGACGATACCAATCACGCGTCCGATGGTGTCATTTGAGCTCCACATCTCCAGACCATCGGTTGTATCAATCCAGTACGGGGACAAATCGCGGTCGACCTGTCAGCGGTTATTTCGTGCCTCTCGCAGACGCACGTTTTAGTGAATCGACGAGTTGACGAACGCGCGCTTTGATGGCGTCGCGACCCATTGGGTAGTCGCGACTTACGGATGGTAAACTGTCCCATTGCGCGCGCGGAGCGCGAGCGGCGGCCGTTGCTGATGATGGAATATCGAACGACACCACATACGACGCATTTGCGAGATCGTTGGGCAGCAACGTTTGTGGGTGCCACGCACCGAGTGCGACGTGGTCTGCCGCGAGTCCGTGGAGCATCCATGGTGGCACCACAGAATCGGCGCGAGTGCCGCGCGATACCGCGTGCATTCGTAATCCGACTTCCGTGGCGTACGCATCGAAGAGTACTTTTGCCAATAGACTGCGCACCGTGCCGTGCTCGCACACGAAGAGCACCGTGTTGTTCGCCCGCGCAACAATTGGCTGAGCGTCAACCTGCCATGGGACACCCAAGAGCAGTTGCAGTCCGATCGCGGCAAAAAACCGTTTCTTCATGATGATGCTCTCGGCAGCAGAGTCAGTCGCAGTGGAAGCACCCATCAATCTGTGCCGTAGTACAGGATTTCTCGAGACGTTGGACGGAACGACTTCGCGGTCTTGGCGTTCACCATGTATCTTGCGGCAAATATAGTCCCCGATGCCGCCACGCTGTCGAGTATTTACCTGAACTGGTCGTGCTGCATGATAAACTTCACTGCGATCGTTCAGCTTGTAATTGCTACCTCCGTCGCGTTCGTGTGGATTTTTCGATTGGACAACATTGGCAAAGAGTTTAACGAATATCGTTTGCCGAATGTCATTCGGAACTTGGTTGGCGCCGCAAAGATCTCCCTCGCAACATTGTTGGTGGCTGGCGTTTGGTATCCGTCATTGGTATTTGTTCCGGCCGTGTTGATGGCGTTGCTGATGGTGTGCGCGTTAATCGCGCATGCTTCTGTGCGCCATGCGTGGCCGCGCTACGTCCCCGCCTTTGTGTTGTTGCTGTTGTCAGTCTATGTCAGCGCAGCAGCTCTGGGATACGGAATACGATGACGCGTTACACGGCACTTGTGCTTGCTGACGCATTCATCTTTCTGGTATACGGCATCAGTTTGCTCATTTCATCGTCGATGGTCGTCGATTTCGAGCGATTCGGATTGGCGAACTTTCGTGTGCTTACGGGAGTGCTCGAGGTCTTGGGCGCTATCGGCGTAGCGGTTGGGCTCAAATTTCCGATCGTCATGCCGTTCGCGGCAAGCGGCCTCTGTTTGCTCATGCTGGCCGGTGTGATCGTGCGTGTGCGATGCGGTGACGGTTTGCTGCTGTCGCTCCCAGCGACGCTGCTGATGATCGTGAACGGTTACATCGCGCTGCGACCGGTCGTCGGACGGAGCGTCTGAGCACCGCCTAGAACTTTTTGTTTCAGCGACGGCTGCGTGCGTTCTATCAACCGCGATGGCACCGCTATTTTGGAAGCGCGGCGATTTGTAAATTAAAAGTATTGGCAATGTGGTCAGTGTCTCGCGACGGACATGGCTTCCGCACGCTTCCACGCGTTCATGTCAACGCCGATATCCTCCGTCACTTTTGGGAATCACCGGCTCGCACCGTACGTCCGTCTTCACCGAATTTGCGATGTAACACTCTGCGTGTGCACGATGGTGCAGTTCCATCACCTCATCTTCGCTCGGCATGCGCTGCCCAGAAAAATCTACCCTTGGCCGCAATGTCACGACCGTCATCATCATCTTCCCATTTGCATTTTTCCCATTACGCCAACCGCAGCATCCCGGTACAGATCCACCATAAATTTTGCTCTTGACGCAAAATCCAAAAAGAACAGCATGTGGCAACTGGACAGTGACGCAACAAACGCTTCTTCCGGATCCACACCTGCTGCGTCCGACATCGGCACACGCACGACGTGCGGCGACGAACTGGCCCGCACCACCGCACCGCCATCGAAGCGCAACATGTGCGCGCGGCTGTATCGATGGTCGAGGAAATCTTGGTCTCCACGCGTCCATTCCACGACCGCCGTGTAGTCCTCTGGTGCGTTGTCGGTGTTCAATCCGGCATCCACTCGAGCGACGTCACACTCGCGTCACCAGCTTCGGCACTACTTCTCGGTTCCGGCGCCCCGCGCACATCCACATCGCGCCACCACGGAATGATCGCGGGGGCACGCGACGGCTCCACCGCTTCACCGAGCCTAGGCATCACTAACGACGCTCCGCTTGCACTCGCCAAACGTAACAACGTCTCGGCCGGCTCATCCCATGGATGCATTGCGAGGTTGAACGTACTCCAATGAATCGGCAGCAACGTCCCGCTTCCTAACATCGCGTGCGCCTTCAACGCATTGGCCGGACCCATGTGTATATCGCCCCACGCTGGGTGAAACGCACCAATCTCAAGCGCCACCATGTCGAAAGTGCCGAATCGTTTTGCAATCTCCAGATACTCATCTGTCAGGCCTGTATCAGAGCCGAAGAAAAACGAGTGCTTCGGGCCCTGCAAATGCATTGACGACCACGCCGTCGTGTTGCGATCACGAATACCACGTCCAGAAAAATGCTGTGCGGGTGATGCCGTCACCGTTACATCACGCACGGACAAACTCTCCCACCAGTCAAGTTCTGTGATGCGCTCGGGGGCAACGCCAAACCGTTCTAAATGCGCACCGACACCGAGCGACGTGATAAACGGCACGCGCATTTTGGCGAGGGCGCGAACAGTTGGGCGATCAAGATGGTCGTAATGATCATGCGATACGATGACCGCATCCAACGGTGGCAGCAGTGCGAGCGGCGCAGGCGGTGGATGAAAACGCTTCGGCCCAGCAAACTTGAGCGGTGACACACGCTGCCCCCACACGGGGTCAGTCAGGATGCGCACACCGTCAATCTCGACAAGCAACGTCGAGTGTCCCAACCACGTTACCCGCAGCCCGGTTTCCGCGCGTTTCGCCCACGCCACGACAGGATTCACAATCGGCAACGGTCCCGAAGGCACACGACGCACACCACCGCAGAGAAAATCGCGCACGGTGGGACGATCAACACCATCGCGAAGTTTCACGTGGAGAGGATGCGTGTTCACAAACACACGACCATTGAATCGCGGCGAGGCATTGATGCGTTCGGCGCGAAGCGAGTTGTCAGATTTGCGTTTCGTCACTTTGCAATGAACAACCGGCTTCACTTTCCCGCAATCACGATTGCTGGCGCTACGCATTGTCGCATGATCAACGGTGCCATGGTATCTGGGGCTCACCGCATGAAACGTGCTGTCGTCACGCGCGCGGTTCGTCGTCGATCGGTTCGCACACGTTTACCTCGGCGCCGCCTTCGACGCGGGCATACACATCACAAAAACCTGGTACCGAATTTGATTGGGCGCGAGCCGTAGCTCGTCGTTTACGCGCATTTCTGCATCCGTGTTCAGCAGTGCCTGGGCGTTCACGTTGTACAAGCAGTCGGTAGCCTCCCAACGGAAACGCAATGATGCCTCGCTTGGAGCGTCCCGTGGATCTGGTGTGCGCGTCCACTTGGCGGCACGAAGGCTCTCGTAAAAACGCAGCGCTTCCGACTGGACCGTGACGTCCGTCGCACCGGCAGCAGTAATGCGACAGCCGTTGACGCGCATGCCTGTGCGCCAATCGTTGATCGTATCGACTTCAACCGCAGCAATCATGTGCCGATCGTGTCGAAGAAATGCAGCGGCTGCAGCACACTGTAGTGTGTCTGTCGGTGCCACATTGTGGTTGAGTGCGAGGACAACCGAAAGCACGGTAATAATCATGATGTAATCTACCGGGTTGTGTTTTTTTGCCATGAGGCAATCAACACATCACGTATGCGTCATCGGACCGTAATGCTTGCTCCACGCCTGCCTCATCATGGCCTCGCATTATACGCGTGAGGTCATATTGTCTCTCGTAATCACGGAGGCTCGCCATGTTTAACACATTGCTGGAGTCACGCGCCGTTCACGCCAGACGGACCGTCGGATCAATTCTCTCCCTCGTGATCCACGCGACGCTTATCACTGGCGCCGTGATCATCACCGCTCACGCCACTGTGGCTTCGACGACGGGCGAACCCGTCACCGAGATCCACTTCGCGCCGAACACGCCTCCACCAGTCGCACCGCCCGTAAAGGCCGACCACGTCCTTACGGCTTCGCCTCGTCCGAAAGGTTTTCAGCAGCTCATCGCGCCAATTGAGATTCCAAATGTGCTGCCGACGATCGATCTCGCTGCAGCACCCACCAACAGCGACGATTTCAGCGGACGTGGCCGTCCAGGCGGCACGTTCACGGGGATTGACGCTGGTCCGAGCGCATCGGTGCCCGCAAGCGGTATCTACAATGCGTTGCAAGTAGAGAAAGCTGTCGGGCCAGTGCCCGGCTTCACTGGCCCGACGTATCCGCAGATGCTCCGCAGTGCCGGCATTGAAGGCACGGTGCTCGCACAATTTGTCGTTGATACGTTCGGCCGAGTCGACGTCGCAACATTTGTGGCACTGCGCAGCGATCACGACCAGTTCACCGTCGCGGTGCGCGCGTCCCTCACACGAATGCGGTTTCTTCCGGCTGAATACGGCGGACATAAGGTCGCGCAGCGCGTTCAGCAGCCGTTTCAATTTACCGTGACGCGATAGCGGCAGCGGAAGACGTGTCAGCGCTCTCCGAGGAGCTGTTCGATCAACTCAAAATCAAACGGCTTTACAAAGTGCGCGTCAAACCCCGCCGCGCGCGCACGCGCGCGATCACTATCCTGCGCGTAGCCGGTGGTGGCAATAAGAAACGTTGCCGGGCCGATTGTGGCACGCACGCGTCGGGCAACTTCATAGCCATCCAGCCCGGATAGTCCGATATCGATAATGGCGACATCAGGTCGATCGGCCAAAATACAAGCCAAACCATCGATCCCGTTTCGCACTTCGAACACGACGTGCCCACGCATTTCCAGCAGAATACGAAACGTATCTCGCAAGTCGTCATTGTCTTCCACGATAACGATACGGTGCGACCCGGCTTCTGGCGCCGTCACATTGTTGTGCGAGACGCAATCCGTAATGGCTTGCAGCAGAACGTCCTGCCTGATGGGCTTAGTCAAAACGCCGTGGCCCCCGCGGCCAAGCATGTCTCGTGTTCCCCATCCAGCGCCGATGCCGTCGGCACGATAATCGGTGTTGGCCGTCGTTTGTTCGCGAGCTTCCGTGCACGAATTGTGCGCGTCGCCGTCAATCCATCCCTGACTGGCATCTGTCGATCCATCAATACGAGGTCGTAGTTATCCGCTCTAAACATTTCGCACGCGATCGCGCTCGTTGTGATAATTTCAGACGGATCCGTGGCTGCAATCGCGTCCACGTTGGACTCAATCAGTGAACGCGTGTAAAACTGCTGATCACGTAACCGCGCCAACTTCCGTTGCTTGGCTTCCACGACTTTGCGCGCGGTGTTGTCCGTGCCGATGAGCAGGTCACCAATAATAAAGTCTTTCGAATCGCGGAGCGCGGTCATCGACACCACGGCAGAAAAACGGCTGCCATCCTTCCGAATGTAAGTCAGTTCGTAGATATCTTCGATGCCACGTGAGGCCGTAAACGCCAACGCTTCGAACCCCGGTGTAATGATGATGCCGAACTCTGTGCTTAGGTAGTCAGCGAGTATGACCACTCATCTGCATTTGTAATGTCTGCGGGCGCCATTTTGTTCACGACATCTGACGCCGGGTAACCCAACATCCGCTCGGCGTCAACAGAGAAAAGTTGGATGATGCCATACTCATCCGTGGCGATGCTGGTGGGTTTCAGCACACGTGGGTCCAACCGCACCTCGCGTCGGCAGACGACAAGACGCTACGGCTTTGGCATCGACGTCGAAAACAAAACTGAAGCAACGGACGGCCCCCAAGCAAACTCTAGTGCACCGCGAGTTGGTGCCAGTGATTTTACTGTGACCGTCAATTGCTCTACCGGCGACAGCGTGGGCGCGAGTTGCATGGCCACTCGTCCCAGGTCGTGCGTGGAATCATACACCGTACCCCATTGCCCAGTCTGTGTATTCACAATCAGCACAGTACCGGATCGCGTGTGCTGCACCCACAGCGTGTACATCCCGGCGGGGACGATGAGCGTTCCAAATGTCAGCGTACGTGTGGTGAACAGGTGCGTTGCGTCGTTCGCACCCGCGCGCCAAACGGAATCAAATGGTATGAGAGTTCCACCCCAGACGGAACGCTCACGGACCAATGGACGACCATAATCCACGAGCACAATGCCGCCTTGGCCGAAGGCGCCGCGGGCCACCTCGCGCAATGAGAGCGCGCCCATGGGTTTCATCGCGCGCGCAAGCGCAGACATATCGAGTCCACCGCGCGCGCGGGTAGCGACGGATTTGTTGGTGGTGTTCGAGCCATCGATTGATTGCAAACGCGCGTTCGCATCGAACCGAAGCAGCATCGCGTATGCGCCGCCACGCAATCGCAGGGTGTCTCCGGACATTTGCGTCATGCCTGTGTAACCCAGATTTCCGCCTTGGCCTAATGCCGGAATGGAATCCACCGCACCGCCGCTTCGCTTCATTGCCGCGAGCAACTCGGTCGGACCGTACACAAACGTTGGAAACGACACCAACGCGTTCGACGCCGCAAATGCGCGCCGTTGTACGCTGTCCGGCCACACGACGTCACGAAAGACCGAGTCGTTGCTGAAACGAAAGCGCGTTTCAGTGAACGTATTGAGCAATGGCGTGCCGTCTGGTTGCAATCGACGAATCATTGCTGTCGTAATACGGCCGTCAGTACCCATTGTCACTTCGTACTGCACGCGCCCAACAGCAACGCCGTTGCGTTGCAACATCTCGCCAACGATTCGATTTGTAGTTCGCGTATACTGCTCGATCGCGACCGTGTCTTTTCCTAAACGATAGACAAAAGACGCTTGCTGCGCGGCGAGTGGTCGCACGCCGCACACGAGGAAAACAAAGAGTAGGTTCGAGCGCATAAACGGTGGGATTTGAGGAATGGTGTAATGTACAACGCCACAGCGGCTCCTTTCGCATCATGACGCGCCGATCCGCAGGCGCGACGATTGCTTTCCATCAGTGCAACTCCGACATGACGATGGCTGGAACTGCTTTGAGATCCTGGAAATCTGACCATGCACCAGGTGGTCGCGACGTTTCAATCCGACACGTGCTCGTCAAATGCAGGGGGCCATTGTGATGGATACGCGCAACATGGCGTTTGACGCCGCGCCGACTCGCCGGCAGTATCCCGCGATTGGCACGACATCGCTTGCGGATGTCGCGCGACAATACTTGCAACTTTGCCACAAGCAGCGATAATAGGGCGAGCTTTATCCCCCACCTCGCTGGAGTCGGCGTGTTTCACCGCTGTAGACGCATCGCCCTACTACTTGCTCTTGCTACCACTCCGCTCCTCGCACACGCGCAACGTTCACTCGCACCCATTAGTCCGAGCGGACAAACGGTGACGCCAGTGTTCGAAGGCTGGTACCACAATCGCGACGGCACGTACAGCATCTCGTTTGGTTACTTCAATCGTAATTCGGCCGAACAGGTTGACGTGCCCGTTGGCGACGCGAACTTCATCGCGCCGGGTGTGCCCAATCAAGGACAGCCGACGCACTTCGCTGCGCGACGACACTGGGGCGTTTTCGCCGTGGTCGTACCCGCCGACTTTGGTACGAAAAAAGTGGTCTGGACATTGAAGGATCACGGACAAACATTTGCGATCGCCGGAAGCTTACGCGAAGAGTGGGAGATCGACGCGATCGAAGGTGAAGCGAGTGCTGACAATACACCGCCCACGCTAAGCTTTGCCGGGAGCGCCGAGGGTCAGGGTCCATTGGGTGTGACCGCTGGACCGCTGCGTATCGTGCGCGGACAACCACTGACGTTGCAGGTCCTTGTGAAAGACGACGGGAAAACCGGCACGACCAATGCGGCAGGCGTGCGCGTTGGTACGCCCGTGGACCTTACATGGTTTCTGCATCAGGGCGATGGCGAGGCGACATTCAGCACCGCCACAACGCGCCTGTCTCCAACTGGGGGCACGGGTACAACCACCGTCACGTTTAATCGCGTTGGCGAGTACGTGGTTCGAGTGCGCGCCAATGACACGTCGGCCGAAAGCGCAGGACATGCGCAGTGTTGCTGGACGAACGGTTTTGTCAAAGTAACGGTCACCCCATGACTTTCCACGATTCGAGGCTGCGCGTGCACTCTCCCTGTTTCTTGAGCCGCACACGCGGCATTATGCTCGCGTTGTCTGCCGCGATGTTGAATACACCGGCTGCGGCACAGAATCCGCTGGCACCAAGTGCCGCCGTGCACAAAGACGTGACTTACACGCGCGATGTCGCACCCATTCTGCAACAGAAATGTCAGACGTGTCATCAGCCCGGTTCGATCGCGCCAATCTCACTGCTTACGTACGACGACGCGAAAAAATATGCGCGTCATATTCGGACGAAGGTTGCTGATCGGCTCATGCCGCCGTGGCACATTGATCGCACCATCGGTATTCAACAGTTCAAGGACGATCGGAGTTTGACCGATGTACAGGTCGCGGCGATCGTCAATTGGGTGGACGCCGGCACACCGTTGGGCGATCCGAAAGACATGCCGCCGGCCATCACGTTTCCTGATCCAAATCGATGGCAGCTGGCGGAAAAATTAGGTCAGCCCGATCTCATCATTCGTTCAAAGCCTTACACGCTGGCCCCGCATACTCAAGACAAATGGTATCGGCCCGTTGTAGAAACGGGATTGAAGGAGGCACGGTGGGTGCGTGCGATCGAAGTGAAGCCCGTGCGCGCAAACGATCGGAAAATTGTGCATCACGTGCTCGCATACCTGTTGCAAGACGAAGATGGCGTCACCGGCCTTGCAAGTTCAGCGCATGATCATCAGTCGAATGCCGGACTATTCATGGAATGGGCCGTTGGCAAAACGGGACAAATTTTTCCTGAGGACGCGGGCAAGTTGATGTTGCCCAACTCGCGCATTCGCTGGGAAGTACACATGCACGCGATCGGCGAAGAGTTTAAAGACAGCCAAGTCGAACTTGCCGTGTATTTCTATCCGAAGGGCTACGTCCCACAGCATCGTACGGTGTTGCGCATGTTTGATGTGTCACGTGGTTCAGAGCTCGACATTCCACCGAATGAAAAAACGGTTACACAAAATTTTTACGTGTTGCAGGCACCGGCGAGAATCGAAAACTTTCAGCCGCACATGCACATGCGGGGGAAAGCGATGTCGTTGGAGGCGATCTATCCAGATGGCCGCAAAGAAGTGCTCAGTCAAGTAAGCAACTTCCAATGGCAGTGGCACATCAACTACGTCTATGCAACGGACGTTGCACCATTACTGCCCAAAGGGACGACACTCGCATTCACCGCGTGGCACGACAACACGGCGGCCAATACCAACAATCCGGATCCCGGGCAATGGATTGGATGGGGTGACCGCACCGTGGACGAGATGGCGCACAATTGGATTGACGTCACGTATCTCGAACAAGCGGAGTTCGATAAACTGGTGGCGGAGCGCAAGGCGAAGTTGCCAAGGAAGGTGGTGCCGTAAGCGCGCGCGTTACTTCGCGCTGCTTCCCGGCCTGATCGTGGACAACACGTGCCGACGAAAGTCGTCGGCACGTGTTGCTTAACACATCGTCCCGTCGCTGTGAAATATTGAATGGAATAGTGAATGAAATCGTGCGTATCCGATTCGCCATGATGAGACCTCGTGAACAGAAACGCGATCCGACAGATGAAAGAGGGTCAAGATTGCCCAATTTTCCTTCTTGCCACTCCATGTTCCCGCCCCCAACATCTG
>JANYFO010000463.1 GCA_025362635.1 Gemmatimonadaceae bacterium
ATCGTGGCTCATCCCAAATGTGCGGATTTTCCGGCGGCGTGGTGCGCAGCGCCGGCTGCCCCGGCGTATCGTAGCGCAAATCCCACGTCACACGATTCGTTCCCGCGCGCGCCGTAGTCTTAATTGTACGCGCAGGGTTGCCGACGGAATCGAGCACCACGACGCGAATGGAATCCTTCGGCGTTTCCTTGAGTACGAAGGTGACATCGGCGCTGCCACCGCGCGCCTGACGTAGTCCGGAATGTGGCTCAAAAATGCGAACACTCGCATCCGCCACAACAGCGTCACTCTGTTCCAGCAACGTGATGTCGCGCAACACCCACAAACCGCGACCATAGGTTGATACAATCACATCATGCTGCTGCTTGGCGATCACAATCCACGTCGCCGGTGCGGCCGGCAATCCCGATTTGAGTGGCAGCCACGTGACTCCGTCATTCATGCTGTAGAAAATGCCGTGACCGGTGCCAAGGAACAGCATGCCCTTTCGATTAGGATTTTCCGCAATCGACATCGCGTAATCCAGCGGATGATCCTTCGGCAGCGTGCCGGCAATTGACGTCCACGTGCGGCCGTAGTTCGATGTTTTGTACACGTACGGCTTGCGATCATCCATCATGTGATAGTCAACGACAACGTAGGCGACCGCAGCATCAAACGGCGACGGTTCGATTTTGCGAATCGTGCCCCACGGTGCCATGCCGGTAATGTTTTTCGTGACATCGTTCCACTTGGTACCACCATCCATCGTGTTCCACACTTTGCCATCATTGGTACCCGCCCAAATCAGGCCACGCTTCGCCTCACTCGGCGCAATCGCAAACACAACTTCGCCGTAAAATTGACCGAGGTTGTCACCAATGATGCCGCCGCTCGGGACGATGCGCGATGAATCCTGAGTGGACAAATCCGGACTGATGACTTTCCAGCTTTGTCCAGCGTTCGAAGTTTTGAAAATCACCTGACAACCGTAGTAGACCGTGTTCGGATCAAACGGGTCGATTGCGAGTGGTGGTGTCCAATGACAACGATACTTGGCTTTGTTGGGTTCGAAATCGAGCGTGTGCATCCACGGTGCAACGGAGCGCGCGCGGCCCTGTTTGTGGTCGTATCGCGTGACGGTGTTGCCGTAACATGTGGCCCAAGTGATATCGGGATTTGTCGGCATTGGAATGGTGAATCCGGATTCACATCCGCCAATTGGCGCCTGCCATTGCGATGCACCAGCTCCGCCTCCGCCTCCGCGCCCTCCCTGCGGCGCGCTATCGAGTGCTGGACCACCGGCAACATCACCAGCTGGGTTTGCACCAGCGTTGACTGCAGTTGTTGAGGCAGAATCACGACCAGCACCTGCTACATCACCACGTGCTGCAGCGATGACGCCGAGTGGTATTGCGCCGATCAAACGACCACCGCCGGCACCTGGACGATTATAATTGGGCACGTTGTTCGCAGGTCCGGCAACATTGCCTGGGCCGCGCATTGTGCCATTGTCCTGCCGATTGCTGTAAATCCAGTACGGCATTTGATCGTCGATCGCGACGTGATACATCTGTCCGATTGGCAGCGAGAACTGCGTAAAGTTCACGCCATGATTGCGCGTGATTCCGGCGCCGGCGTCGCCGGTGGTTACCCAGTGCGACGGATTGCGCGGGTCCATCCAGATGTCATGACAGTCACCGCATCCGCGATCACTCAGCGGCCACGTTTCGCCGCCATCGAATGAGCGCTTGAACGTGCTGTTGGCAACCAACACTTCGAGATCGTTTTGTGGATTGACGTCAATGCGGATGTAGTAGCCCGCGCGCCCAATCAGTGAACGATCCCAGCTCACCACTCTCCACTTTTTGCCCGCATCATCGCTTCGCCATACCGATCCCTGGTTGGCGGTTTGAATAAGCGCGTACACCCGTTTGCTGTTGTTTGGTGCGATGGCGACATCAATTTTTCCAACTGGTGCGTTTGGCATTCCATCAATGACCTTCGACCACGTCGTGCCAGTATCGTGCGACATGTACACGCCGCTGCCAGCGCCACCGCTGTACATCGCGTAGGTGTGCATCACTACTTCCCACTGCCCTGAAATCAGATTTTCGGGATGCTGCACATCGAGGGAGAGGCCAGAGCAGCCGGTGTTTTCGTTCACGAACAACACGCGCTCCCATGTGTTGCCACCATCTTTCGTGCGATATACGCCGCGTTCCTTCTGCGGACCCGTCGCGCGCCCTAACGCGCACACGAACACAATGTTGACGTTGGTCGGATGCACGAGAATCTTGCCAATGCGTCCAACTTCCTTGAGTCCAACGTTTTGCCACGTCGCACCAGCGTCGACTGATTTATAAATGCCATCTCCCATCACATCGGCATCGCGAATGGCCCATGCTTCACCGGTACCGGCCCATACAATGCGAGCGTTGGATGGCGCGACGGCGAGCGCGCCAATTGCCTGCACCGCCTGATCGTCAAAGATTGGACGAAACGTGCGCGCGCCGTCAGTTGTTTTCCAAATACCACCAGATGCGGCGCCAAAGTAGTACGTGTTCGTATCACCCGGCACGCCGGCAACCGACGCAATGCGCCCGCCGTTGTCCGGGCCAACGTATTCGAAGCGCGGTGGTTGCACCAACGCGGGTGTCAGTGCTTGACCACCAACACCGCCGCGTTGCGCGTGCAGCGATTGCGTGAACAGCGCTTGCGTAATTGCCAATGCGACAACAGCGCCTGACGGGAGATGCGTGCGACTCATCGATTTACTCACGATTCCTGAGAGTTCAGCTGTTGATGACAGATGTCACGGCTCAATCTACAACTCAATGCGCATTCGTTGCCGAAAACCCCACTGCTCTTCGCAGGGCTGTCATTTCGAACATACGCCCAGCGCTGACAACCCATCGGCCACGGCGCACGTTGCTGATGTCCGTCAATGGGTTGCCGCTAAGCACGACGAGATCTGCGCGTTTGCCAACGGCAATGGTGCCGGTCTCTGTACTCAACCCCATGACTTCTGACGGTACCGCTGTCGCTGAACGAATCGCATCCAGCGGTGACAATCCTGCGGCAACATACAATTCCAGCTCGCGGAGCAAACTGAATCCAGGCAACCCATAATCGGTACCAGCGACAATTCGCACGCCGGCATCATGCAATGCTTTTATCAACGCCAGACCCTGGCGCACGTTGCGATTGGCGGTAGATGAATCGCCGACATTTCGAACGCTGCCGTACGATGCGCGTAGAGGCCACGGTGCTTCAGCAAAGCCGGGTTGAAACGCTGTTAACGATGTTTGCATCGAGTGTCCGAGCAGTTCGTTCCACGACAGGGTCGGATCAATAACGACATGTTTTTCGGCGAGC
>JANYFO010000276.1 GCA_025362635.1 Gemmatimonadaceae bacterium
TGAGCTGCGCAAACGCTGCCGTAAATCTATCAAGCGCGTCCGTGTGCAATTTAATTTCAGCAAGTACGTGTATCACTGGAAAATCCTGCTGAAAAGTGAGTCAACCGTCACGGATGGAGCGGCCAACGATCAACCGACCCCGTCAATGTGGTTCCGTTGTGTTCGAGATAGAGTATGCTATCACTAACAGAGAGCGCAAACTTCATGCGACGGTCCATGCGTTGCACGAATTCATTAATGAAGTCACGATCGATCGCGTACAACTCAATCGCCTCCACACGATGAATGCGCTCGCCCGCAACCTGCCGCTGCAATTGCGTAGGGTCACGGTGCGTGTACACCGCGACGCGCGACGCCGCCTTATTGGCTTTATGCAATCGCGCCGCATCTGGTGCGCCAATCTCGATCCACACCTTCAAGGCGCCGGTGAGATCCCGTATGGCGATCGTTGGCTCGTCAGGATCAGAAACGCCTTTCGAAAACACGATGCCTTCCGCGTACTCGAGACAATACGCCAGTAGTCGCGCGACAAAGTACTCGCTCGACTCTGACGGATGCATCGCGACGCGCAGCGTTAATGTCTCGTAGACATTGCGATCGACATTCGCTAACTGAATGTCGAACGCAAAGATCGTGGAGGTTAACGCCACGCGGTTGTGCTATCGCACATGGGTGAGCCAATTGAATTCATCGGGCGCACGACCGTTGGCGATATCGAGCAACTCTCTCTGCAATTGCAGGGTGATCGGTCCAGGCTTGCCCGGGCCCACCGTAATGCGATCAACACTGCGCACTGGCGTCACCTCAGAGGCGGTGCCGGACAAGAACAGTTCGTCGGCCGTGTACAACATCTCGCGCGGAATGGTCTGCTCACGCACGCGAAGACCAGCCCGTTCGGCCAACGTGAGGATGCTGGCGCGGGTGATCCCGCCCAACAACGTGCCATCAAGCGGTGACGTGTAGATCACGCCATCGGACACGAGAAACACGTTCTGCCCGGACCCTTCGCTCACCGTGCCCGTTGGGCCGAGTGCGATGCCTTCGCCGTAACCGTTGGCGAGCGCTTCCATTTTGATCAGCTGGCCGCTGAGGTAGTTGCCCGCCACCTTCGCCAGCGACGGCACCGTATTTGGCGCCATGCGATTCCAGCTCGACACGCAGGCATCGACACCATTGACGATGGCATCGTCGCCCAAGTACGCGCCCCACGACCAGCACGGCAGATACACTTCGATCGGACTTTCAAACGGCACCATGCCCGACGCACCAAAGCCGCGCACGACCATCGGTCGCACGTAGCACGACAAAATTTCGTTCCGCACGATCAGTTCGCGCGTCGCCGCGACGAGTTGGTCAATCGTGTACGGCAACTCCATGCGATAGATGTGGCAGCTATGCACGAGTCGTTGCAAATGTTCTCGCAAACGAAAAACTGCCGGACCGTTTGGTGTGTTGTAGCAGCGAATGCCTTCGAATGCGGCCGAACCAAACTGCATGGAATGACTGAGCACGTGCACCTGTGCATCCGCCCATGGAATGAATGCACCGTCGCGCCAGATCCATTGCGTTGCCGAAATGCCAGCCATCTGAGTCTCGAAGTGTTGAAGTGTTGACGTGTTGACGTGTTGCGGAATGCGCGCGAAACGGAATACCGTGGGGCTACAACAACGAATGCACAGCGCCACCATCAACCAAGATGGCTTGTCCTGTGACGAAGCCCGCGCGATCGGACGAGAGAAAGGCGATTACTGCCGCAAGCTCGTCTGGCTTTCCGAGTCGGTTTAGCGGCGCTTCGGCGCGCCACCCATCGTACACCTGCTCCCGACTGCTGCCATCGCGTTTCATGCGCGCCTCGGCCAACCCTTCGAGTCGATCGGTCGCCGTGTACCCGGGCAGCACGGTATTTACGGTTACGCCGTCAACACCCACTTCATCGGCCAGTGTGCGAAAGTAGCCCGTTACGGCCGCGCGGAGACTGTTGCTCAGCACCAAGGCGGCCTGCGGTCGCTTCACCGCGAGGGACGTAATGCCGACGACGCGCCCCCATTTGCGCTCGCGCATACCGGGCACGAAAGCGCGCGTCAGCTCGACCGCACTCCGCAACAACAACTCGCTGGCCTTGGTCCATGCCGCCCAATCGTGCTGCATGGCCGGACCGGGCGTTGGCCCGCCCGTATTGGTGATCAGCACATCGACACGGCCGTAATGCGCCATGGTTTTGGTGACGACGTCGGCGATGCCCTCGGTGGTACTTAGGTCGGCGACGATGGCGAGCACGGGCGCACCGAGCGCTTCGAGTTTCACGGTTGCCGCCGCCAGCGATGCCGCATCGCGACCGCAGATGGCGAGCGACACACCCTCGCGCGCAAATTCTTCGGCCGTCGCGTACGCAATGCCACGGCTTGCGCCGCACACGAGCGCAATTTTTCCGCGCAGTCCGAGGTCCATCTACTTGGTCCCGCGCAAATATGCGTCGCTGCCGTCCAGCCAATCCTGACGGGGGGGGTTGAACACATCCACGTCCAACGTGTCGGCGAGTGCTTCGGCGCGATGTCGCACGTTACTCGGAATCACGAGTACTTCACCGGCATGCACGTCGGTGAACGTGTCCGCAGGAGCGTCCGCGTGTTCGCCGATCCAAACGCGCAAAGCGCCGGATAGTATGTAGGTGAACTGTTCGTTGTGATGATCGTGCGCGGGAACGATGGCGCCTTGTTTCAGAAACACCTGGGCGAGCATCATGCGCTCTGAGGTAATTAACTTTCGTCCAATGAGCGGCGACAGATCTTCTTGTGGCACGTCGTCCCACGCGAGCTTGCGAACTTCAGCCATCAGTCTGGGGGCATAGGTAAACGCTCCGTACTTGTGATCACGCGAACTCGTAACGATAGACGACGGCGAAGATCGTGCAACCTCGTACACGCGTCCACAGGCACCTCAGCGCGTTGACACGATCGCACTGCGCACGTACACCGCCTGCTGCACATACTGCTTCGCGACGAGCTCGTCGAGAATAAATTGGGCGAGTGCGGTGCGTGTGAGCTGGCTGTCTTTACCAATTTTTAGGTCGACCGCGGCGAGATACACGTCCGTCGCGTTCGATTCGGTCAGCGCGGCTGTTTTGATGAGTGTCCAGTCCAAGCGACTGTTGCGCACAATGCGTTCCTGCTCTGCGCGATCATCCACCAGATCATCGTCTCCCAGTCGACGTTGCACGAGCGTGGTCAGCCGTGACGTGAGCGACACGTTTCCGGAGAGTACACCCATGAATGCACCGGTCACACAGAGCAGCCGTTGCTGCGATTGTATGCGCATACCGTCGACGATGGCCTTCGTGGCCTTGGCACTAAACACCCGATCGCGCGCGTTGGGTCGCGGACCAAAAAGGATCACTGTGGCATCACTGCCGCGCAATACTTCGCGAACGGCCGTTGGATCCTTCAACGCGCCAACCACGACGGTTGCCAGCTCAGGGGCCATATCTTCTGGCGCGGAGCGATAGTGAAGGCGGAGCGCGAGGCCCGCGTTGCTCGCCGCAGCGATGAAGGCTCGACCACTGCGGCCAGACGCACCGAACACGGAAACGATCACAGGTGCCGCGCCACTGCGATCGAATCGACTAACGCGCGGGCTGATTGATAAGAGCTGCCGTCGGGCTGCCATGCGGTCAGGGAATCGGCACCTCGATAGCCAAACCGCAGTCCATTGCAGACGACCCAGTGCGTTTCGTCCACGGGAATGACATCCCATTCCAACACGTCGTGTCGAATCCGTTGGTGGGCCACAAATCCATTGGTGCGCCGATCAATTCCTTGCTCTGCCACTGTTACCACATCGGCACGACCTACCACGGTGTCTCCTTTAAACTCTGACGGAAGTATCACAAAATCCGCTAAAATGGTGGTAGGAAAATACGAGCCGCCCCCGTCGTCACACGCGCTCAGTGTGTCGAGACTCGCGGCAGTGCTGGAACCTTCACGGGAGGCCTCGAGCCAGGCTCGCAGCGTCGCTTCAGCAGCCCGCGCCGTCTTAGGATTGCGTGCCGGCGACGCGTTCGATTCGACCGTCGTTGTACTCCGCGTGGTCGCCGGGTCAGCGTGATTTGCGCACGCCGCGACGAGCGTGAGAAACACGCAGGACACCGGACGACTGGTCATCGAAAGACTTTGCTCATCAGCATGACCCCCAACATGCACCACGGCCCCGACGTACGGCAGCGTCTCCATCATTAAGAGCCTCGCGCGCGGTGCTGCTTTCGGTCAGCTTGAGCGCGCGACGTTGCGCGAGTGACGGCTCAACACCTTTCTCATGCACTATCCGGAGCGCTCTTCGTGTCCCAAACAGTCGTCCCATCAGATATCGAGATCGCGCAGCAGGCACGCATGCGACCCATCGTGGACGTGGCCGCCGATCTGGGGCTATCCGCCGACGACATCGACCAATACGGACGGTTCAAAGCCAAGCTGCCGCTAGCGCTCGCGTCGCAGCCGCCCAAGGGCCGACTGGTGCTCGTTACGGCGATCAATCCCACACCGGCAGGCGAGGGAAAGAGCACGGTCAGCGTGGGACTGACCCAGGCACTTCGTCGTATCGGCACGGACGCCATTTTGTGTATGCGCGAACCGAGTCTCGGACCAGTGTTCGGGGTGAAGGGTGG
>JANYFO010000287.1 GCA_025362635.1 Gemmatimonadaceae bacterium
CATACCAATTTTGCACCGTGCTGTATTTCACCGTCGCCCCATCAAGCGCGATGATTTCGACAACCGCCGCGTGCAACTGATTGG
Source organism: Gemmatimonadaceae bacterium (assembly GCA_025362635.1). Taxonomy (GTDB): domain Bacteria; phylum Gemmatimonadota; class Gemmatimonadetes; order Gemmatimonadales; family Gemmatimonadaceae; genus Gemmatimonas. The sequence continues at coordinate 85 of JANYFO010000287.1, forward strand.
TGTCGCGCTTGGGCGCGGTGCACCCTTCGAGATAGCTCACGTACGACCCTTCATCCGCGACAATCAACGTACGCTCAAACTGTCCCGTCTCGGCCGAATTGATGCGGAAGTACGTCGACAGCTCCATCGGACACCGCACACCCTTGGGGATGTAGCAAAACGAACCGTCCGAAAATACCGCACTGTTCAGCGCTGCGAAAAAGTTGTCGCTGTACGGCACCACCGAGCCCAAATACTTCTGCACCAACTCGGGATACTCGCGCACCGCTTCCCCGAGTGACATGAAAATCACACCAAACTTGGAGAGCTCTTCTTTGTACGTCGTGCCGACAGACACTGAGTCAAACACCGCGTCAACGGCGACGTTATTAAGACGCTTTTGCTCGGTGAGCGAAATGCCAAGCTTCGCGTACGTCTCAAGCAACTTTGGGTCAACATCATCGAGCGAGCCGAGCGGCTTTACCGACTTCGGCGCCGACCAATAGCTGGCCGCCTGATAATCGATGGGCGGATACTGCACGTTGCTCCAGTGCGGCTCCGTCATGGTCAGCCAACGGCGATACGCCTTAAGCCGCCAATCCAGCAGCCACTGCGGTTCACCTTTTTTCGCCGATATAAATCGCACGGTCTCTTCACTGAGCCCTGGCGGCAACGTCTCCGTTTCGATGTCGGTCGAAAAGCCGTATTGGTACTCGCGATTGACGAGCGCGTCGATGGTTGAACTCATGCTTGCTCCTGTTGCAACGTCATAATGTCACTGGTCGCCATCGCGGCGACGCCGTCCTGCGGAACTGCGTACTCACATCGTCCACAACCATCTTGCCGATGCCGACCACGCACCAGCGGCACTCCTAACAACTCCTCCACATACTTCGCCTCCACCGCACACGCCTCCGGAAATCGCTCGGCGATTTCGCGCATGGTGCAATTGTGAATGCGCAACGTGGTGGTCACTCCGTCGCCAGCCACGTCGTCATGCACGACGTCGGCCATATACCCTTTTGACGTCAACAACTCCGCGACCAAAGCCACACGCTCACTTAACGGCAACTCCCGCAACACGGGTCCCGCCTCTTCCACCAAGCGCGCCCAATCTGCGGCAAGCACTCCCGTCACGGCTGCATCGCCAAGCTCGCGCCGTACCAAGTCCAACGTCGTAGTGAGCACGCTTAAATAACTTCGCGGAAAGAGCGCTTCTCCCGCCGCGCTGAGGGAGTAGCAGTACACTGGCGCTCCAACGCCACGCACTTCACGTGCAAACCGCACCAGCCCGTCGTCTTCCAACACTTTCAAATGACGACGCAGCGCATTGGCGGTGAGCCCGAATTGCGCACCGAGTTCATGCGCGGTGACGGGTTGGAGTTTTTTCAGCGCAACCACCAGGTCAGCGCGTAACCCCCGAAATCCGCTTAGTGCTCCTATCACGTCCTGCATGGGGACAATATAACTCGGCTTTTCGGAGTACGTCAACGAAAGCGTTGACGAATCCCATGCGCAAAGTCGAAATTGTGCGAAAACGTCATCTACCCAAAAAAATATTTACGGGATTCAGGCGATTACCCGTCGCGTTTGTGTGCAATATCACGTAGCGTACCCTCGCAATTCCTCCACTCGACATCACCGGTTCGCAGGATTCTGCGTACCGGCGTCAGAGTCTCATCCGTCCCGTTCGGAGGCGAGGCCAGAAGTGCGAATGTCCTACCTAGTTGCCACAGTTGTGCTCGTTGTAGCGCTCGGAGCATTGTTTAGAGCGTGGCGGATGAATCAGGCGTCGATCGAACGTGATGGGCTTTCTCGTTTTCGAGACAGCTTCCGTGGACGCTACCCAGAACTGCTATTGTCGCAAACGTACGGCTATTTCGCAGAGAGGCACGGCATGTCAGAGCCGCACTATCTGGTGCTGCCCAACGACAATCTTGAAGGTGTGTATCAGCTCGCGGGACTCGATTTGGAAGACGCCGTGCTCGTCATCGCCGACCGCGCGGGCGCTCGGTTGCCTCGGGCGAACGAGCTGGACGAACTGAAGGCGCGTGTCCAGTCGGTCGACGACTTGCTGCGCTTTCTTGAGCCGTTTTTTCGTCCGGAAGTGGTCAAGGGTTAACTCGTATTACTCAAGCCGCGTGTTGACGACGCGCATGGGAGTGCTCGGCGGGCTGCTCATTGGCGCCGCGTGCAGTCGCGGGGTCGTGAGACCTCCCGCCGAGTCTGTCCGACCGACCAACGCGTCTCGGTCGACGACAATCGTGGTGCCGAGTGCACCGACGCCCGTGCACGTGGGCCCGCGCAATGCGGCCCTGTCCGACCGCGACCTCGATGCGCTGTGGGAGCGCCAACTGATGGTGCCGGTGGCGGGAATGGTGCGAACGTCGCTGCATGATGACTTTACGGCCAAGCGCGGGAGCGATCGCATTCACGGCGCGCTGGATATTGTCGCCTTGCGTTTTACCCCGGTCCTCGCACCGGACGACTGCGTGATTGGCCGCATGTTTGCCGGCCCGATTGGCGGCATTGTAATTTATGCGACCGACGTGACTTCCCACTTTGTCTACTATTTCGCACATCTCGACGGCTACCTTCGCGGATTGGCCGTCGGTGATCGGGTCGCGAAGGGGTCGGTCATCGGCTACGTTGGCACGACAGGGAACGCGCCGCCTGATACTCCGCACCTGCACTTTCAGGTGATGAAACGCGGCCTTGGGCGCGTCTGGTGGGACGGTCCACCGATCAATCCGATCTTCTTTTTCGCCGTGGACGGATCGCGACGATGAGAACGATTTACCGAACGATTATCAGCACGGTGTGAAGAGCGTATGAGCATGACGGGAAAAGAGCGCGCAGCACTGCGCGCCGAAGCGCATCACCTCGACG
>JANYFO010000330.1 GCA_025362635.1 Gemmatimonadaceae bacterium
CGTGGAGTGTGTCGCCCGCCGTCGCGCTGGTGGGGAGTGCGAGTTCACCAACGGCCGCATCGCGTTTCGCCGCACGAGTTGGTACGCGCACACGAGATCCTTGCGGCGCATCTGCGAGCGCATCCGCATCGTCTACTTCGCCATCGGTGAGTAACACCAACGCGCGACCCAACGCCGCCGCGCGATCAATAGCAACGCGCACATGCGACGCACCATCGTTCGGCGTAAGTATCGCAATCTCGCGCGCGCTGACGTCGCGGAGCGAATCTCCAACGAACACAACTTGATCGCTCAGCGACCTGGCGTCGTTCGCGAGCGTGCGCAACGTCCGTACAGCCGTACTATCGTCACCTGCAGCGCGAAGCCACGACGCTGAGACGTCAATCGCGACGAGGGGGGGGAGTGGTTTTGGAGGAGCCGATGACGCACCGAATACCATCGCGGCAATCAGCGTCACGGCGGCCGCGCGCAAAGCGGCAAGTACCAGTGCGGGCACGCGCCGCGACGCACCGGCGCGCCCGTAGGCGAGCCAGGCTACGGCGACGCCGAGTGCGAGGGCAAGGGTCCAGCGAATCACGGGCGAAAGGTCACGGAGCTCACCGGGCATGTCCACCGGGCGTTGACATTTCGCGCCATTGCGCGACGCTCAGCGACGATCAGTCTCCGATGTGCCGCGTTGACACGACGTGCGGTGCGGGACGAGTACCACCGGTTGTCGCAACCATGGGCCACGCATCAAGCATGGCGAACAACCGTGCCTTCACCGATCCGAAGATGGTGCGCTGCGCGTTATCCAGCGGCTCACCAGTCACATTGCGCAAGGCCAGTCTCGGATCACGATGCACACCGCCCACGAGCACTTCGAAATGAAGATGCGGCGCCGTGGCAAGGCCGGATTGTCCAACAAAACCAATGGTGCGTGAGATAGACACGGTGGCGCCCGAACGGATGCCAGCGGCGAATGCGCTGAGATGTCCGTACCGTGTGACGAAACCATTGCGATGGCGAATTTCGATCACGCGTCCGTAGCCGCCCTTCCATCCAGCGAAGACCACTGTGCCGTTGCCAAGCGCACGCACGGGTGTTCCCGAGGCGGCCGCATAGTCGGTGCCTTGATGCGCGCGCCAGATACCCAGGATAGGGTGTTTGCGCAATCCAAAGACGCTGGAGATGCGTCGAAATGCGAGCGGCGCTCGCAAGAATGCGGCGCGCATCGATTTACCGTCGCCGTCGAAATACGAGATGGGCAACGCCGTGCCGGCGAATCGCATCGTTTCGACTTTTTTCCCATCGACCGTCAGTCGCGCGGCAAGGATGCCGCCGGGACGGACTGCGCCGGTCGGTGCAGTTTGACGCTCCACTAAAACGCGAATCGAATCGCCAACGTGTAAATCTCGACTCAGGTCAACGCGATACTCGAGAATGTCGGCAAGCGCATACGCGACCTCGTCGCGCACACTTGCCGGAAACGCATCGGCGCCCTGTTCAAGCGCCGCAGTGAGCGTGCTTTGCACGACGCCGCCGATGACAACGGTGTCAGTCGTCCATGGCAGACGTTCCTCAGACTCGGACCATGCGCTCGCGCTTCGACTGAGTCGCACCAAGCGATCGATCGCCATGTGAAACACAATTTCCGACGCGCCGGAATCGGGACTGAGTCGCGTGGTGATGGTTGTGCCCGGCCGAATACGCCGCGCGTCGATAGCGCTGGCAGAGCGCAGTGCACGCGATGCTTCGTCGCGGGAAATGCCAGCGCGTTGCAGTACGGCGGACAGTGCTTCCCCGCGCTGCACGGTGTCCGTACGCGTGTGCCAGCGCGAGATGATGGAAGTGCGCGGCCCCGCGACGAGAACACTCGCCGCGGGGCGTACACGGACCGGATGTCCGAGGGAAATGGCTTCAACGCCAATAGCAACACACACGGCGGCAAGCAGCAAACTCCATCGCGTCCGGTTCAATCCATCTGTCTCCGTATGAACGTCGGGATTTCCATGTCGTCAAGCTCGATATTTTTTACAGGCTCGATGGCCGATGGTCGCGCTGGGCGAGGCGTCGCGCCCTCCCACGCAGGACGAGCCGCAGGGGCGACTGGTCTCACGATAGGCCGATCTCTTGATGGGAACGGTAGCACGGCGGGAGATTTCGCACCACCTGGGTTACTGGCCGGTGGACCAAACGTCGAATGCGCCGTGCCGGTGCCGGTCGGAACATGGCTGCTGCCGTTCCCTAAACTGCCTTGCATTAGGCGATCAAATCCGGTGGCGATCACTGTGACGCGAATCTCGCCCATCATGGCTGGTTCGTGTACTGCGCCGAAAATGATTTCCGCATCATCACCAACAGCATCATGCACGATGTCGTTGATCTGATGCACTTCACCCAGCGTCAGATCTTCGCCGCCGGTGATGTTGACCAACACGCCGGTTGCCCCAGAGATCGAGACATTGTCAAGCAACGGCGACGCAATGGCCTGCTGCGCGGCTTCCATCGCGCGATTTTCGCCACGACCGATGCCGGTGCCCATAAGCGCCGAGCCACCGTTTTGCATAACGGTGCGAACGTCGGCAAAGTCGACATTCACGAGTCCCGTTTCGCTGATGAGCACCGAGATGCCCTGCGTGGCGTGCAGCAGGACTTCGTCGGCCTTTTTCAGCGACTCATGAAACGGAATGCCCTTGCCCACCACTGCCAGCAGTCGCTCGTTGGGCACGATAATCATCGTGTCCACGTGCTTCCGCATTTCAGCAATGCCCTCTTCGGCTTGCCGCATGCGCTTGCGCCCTTCAAACAGGAATGGTCGCGTAACAATGCCAACAGTGAGCGCACCGGCTTCGCGCGCGAGCTGACAAATCACGGGTGCGGCTCCGGTGCCCGTGCCGCCACCCATGCCGCAGGTGACGAAAACGAGATCGGCGTTGCCCAAGACGCGCTTGGCGTCTTCGCGATTTTCTTCGATAGCTTGCCGACCTATTTCAGGTCGCGCTCCCGCGCCGAGTCCGCGCGTGAGCTTTTTGCCGATCTGAATTTTGACGTCGGCTTTGGAATTCATCAACGCTTGCGCGTCGGTATTGACTGAGATGAACTCCACGCCTTCGAGGTGTTCTTCAATCATGCGATTGACGGCGTTACCGCCGCCGCCGCCAACGCCCACGACCTTCATGCGGGCGTTCTGCGAGGCGCTCTCTTCGAACTCGAAGGTCATCCGGGGTAGCTCCATACGGGGCTTAGACGGGCGCAGGGTGGAAGACGAATCGACACGGAGACGCCGTGAGCAATTCGCTTGATTCAGACGCGAGCACCACCGGCGGCGATGGTCCGCGTGCAAACGCGTGTGTGGATTGCGTGGAGTCTTACAGCCTAGAATACACGTTCGATCGGTGAATGCAACCCGCGATTTGTTATGGAGTTGGCTTAATCTCACACAGCGCACGCGCGCGACGAGTTGTCCACATTTCTATTGATGTGAATGCAATGTGATGCAGGATAGGGATTAGGGAGTAGGGATTAGGGAACAGCAAACGACAAACAGCAAACGGACAACCGCAAAGGGCCGACCGCCAATCGCAAACGGCCACCTGTAGTTGCGGTGGCCGCTGGAATAAGTGTGCCGAAATTACCTCGAGTGCTAGGTCAAACGGCGACGACGAGCAGTCATTGCCACACCAAGAAGTCCAGCGGTGAGCAGCAGCAGCGTAGCCGGTTCGGGCACCGTGGACGTGACATCGTAACGCGCCGTGTACATGCCGGCATTATCGCCGTAGAAATCCGGGTTTCCGAAAAACGCGCCGCCATCGGCGATGCCCAAGTACAATGCCGTTGCGTTGTCGGGAATGAAAAATTGCTGCCGCACCGCCGTAGACGTAAATCCATCACCGATAAAAAACTGTTGACCGAGCACCGGTGATAGTGTCAGGAAATCCAACGAACCAAATGTCAGCGTGGCCGGAGCAACACTCGGCAGCGTCGGCCCTAGAAACACGCCCGCGAGAAATCCGGAATTACCTGCAATGATACCGGAGATTTTGCCGGACGCATTCAGGTTGGTGGTGGGGAGTGTCGCCGCAGGTCCATCAGGTGACGTCGTGGCGCAGGTTGCGTCGGGGCAGAAACTTCCCGTACCCGTCGCATTCACTCGCAACACCCGACCCGTACCGGCCAAGAGCGTGACCAAGAACGGTGATAGTCCGCCACCGTTTGCCGGTGCGACAGTGTACACATTTCCGCCAGCCAAGTAGATGCTGAATGTGGTGGGCACAGCGGCACTACCAGATTGCGCACTACCACGTGCTGGCATGACGCCGACCAACGCGCCGAGCGATGCTGCATAAAGCAGGCGACGATACATAGACATCTCCTGACCGGGTCACGATGAACGGGTCGAGCAAAAAGAGGCTCGCCCATCAGCTATCGTGGCACGTGCCTTCGCGTCCTGCAATCAAACCCAGCTACTTAGAAAAAATCCTGCAGCCAGGTTTTTACCCGTGACGCGAGCCTGTCGACGCCAACCCCCGACATCGACGACCGTCGCGACGTGATACCGCCAAGCGCCATGCGATGCGCACCATACAGCGCGAGTCCCGCGGCCGTGGAAAAGCGCGGTTCGGACACGACTTCGACCAAACCGCCGAGCTTCTCGCCCGGCACGCCCACGCGAACGCCCACGCCAAAGACATCCGCTGCAAGATCGGCTATACCTTCCAAAGCCGCCCCACCGCCCGTGAGCACAATGCCCGCGTTCAGTCGGCCAGAAAAACCGGCGGTTTGAATTTCACGTTGCACACGATCAAAAATTTCATCCATGCGTTGATGGATGATATGCGTCATGAGCTCGCGTGAGAGATGCCGCTCTGCGTGCGACGCGGTAGCCGGGAGCGCAATGAGTTGATCAGCCGCGACCAACGGTTCATACGCGCACCCATACGCTTCCTTCAATTGTTCAGCGTCATTCTGCGTGACGCCCAGCCCCTGCACGAGATCACCGGTCACCGCGTGTCCACCGTATGGCACGGTACCAAGATGTCGAATTTTACCTTCGTGGAAGACGGCAACATCGGTGGTGCCGGCGCCCAACTCAATGAGCGCCACACCAAGTTCCTTCTCCTCTTCGGTGAGCACGGCTAGCGCACTGGCAATCGGCTCAAGCACGAGTCCGCGCACCTTGTAACCTGCGCGTTCGATGCTCTTGCGCAAGTTCATCGCGGGCGAGCTCCCGATCGTGACGAGATACATCTCCGTTTCGAGGCGCGTTCCGATCATCCCCACAGGATCGCGGATGCCCTCGGCCTTATCGACGCGATACTCCTGCGGAATAGCGTGCAGCAGTTCGCGATCTTGCGGAATCGCCATCGCGCGCGCGACCTCGTTCACGCGCTCAACATCAGCGCGCGTGATTTCATCGCCACTGATTGCCACCACACCGGTGGAGCACATTGCGCGCACATGCTCACCAGCGATGCCCACGTAGAGCGATTCGGGCACGACCCCCGCGTTACGACTCGCCTCTTCAACGGCTTTTC
>JANYFO010000354.1 GCA_025362635.1 Gemmatimonadaceae bacterium
TTGCGTTGCTCGGGGAATCGGCGTCTGATACGTTTGGTGGATGTCACGCATCTTTAGCGGCATCCAGCCTTCGGGCGAGCTGCATATCGGAAACTACCTTGGTGCCGTCAAGAACTGGGTGGCGTTGCAGTCGACGCATCCAGGCGCCTTGTTCTGCATTGTCGACTATCACGCGATCACCGGCAACTACGATCCGGCGGTGTTGCGCAGTCGTCGCTGGGAAATGGCCAGGTCCTTGCTCGCGACGGGGATTGATCCGGCCTTGTGCGCGCTCTTTCAACAGAGCGACATCCCTGAACACACCGAGCTGGCATGGGTGTTCACCACGCTTACGCCGCTTGGCGACTTAGAACGACAAACGCAATTTAAGGAAAAGTCGTCGAAGAACGAGAGCATTCCGGCGGGCCTTTTGATGTATCCCGTGTTACAATCGGCGGACATTTTGCTCTATCGCGCCGACTTGGTGCCGGTCGGTGAAGATCAGATTCAGCATCTCGAACTTGCGCGCGACACCGCTCGCAAATGGAACGCGCGTTTCGAGAACGAATTTTTTCCAGAGCCTAAACCACTGCTTACGCCCGCGCGTCGCATCATGGGACTGGACGGTCAGTCGAAGATGTCGAAATCGCTGGGTAACACGATCGGGTTGCTTGAGAGCGATGACGCGATTTGGGCGAAGCTGCGACCAGCGATGACGGATCCGCAGCGTGCACGCCGTACCGATCCGGGGCGCCCCGAGGTGTGCAACATTTATTCGTTGCACCAAGCCTTTAACCCGTCCGAGGTCGTGGAAAACGTGGCCGTCCAATGTCGATCGGCGGGCTGGGGCTGCGTGGATTGCAAGAAAGTGCTCTTGGACGGTATGGTTCGCGAGCTGACGCCGATTCGACATCGTGCAGCGGCATTGGACGCGGACCCGCACCGAGTACTTGATGCGCTCGCTGATGGTGCGCGGACGGCGCGTGCAATTGCACAGGAAACGATGCGCGAAGTGCGCGCGCGGATGGGTCTTGACGCGCTCGTCGCACCGGCGCCCAACTCGGTCCTCGCGTGACGGGCGCCTCGTTGCGTCGTTTGGTGGTGGATTTGATGAGTAGTTCGCCCCACATGCGGTTGCCGCAGTCGGGTGCTGCGCGATTGCGCGCACACGCACCAGTGGGTTGGGAGGTTGTGGTGATTGAGGCCACGACGCTGTCACAAGGCGAGGGGACCAACACTGTAAGTGCGGAGACGCTTTCCGCGATACAGACCGCGGAGGTGTATTTTGGTTTTGGTGCATCGGCTGCGCTGATTGAGTCGGCGCCGGCCCTCAAATGGGTACATAGCGCGGCGGCTGGTGTGACGGGATCGATTACACCGGCCCTACTACAGGCGGGCATTGTGTTGACGAACAGTGCCGCGGTGTATGCCGAGGGTATTGCCGACACCGTGTTAGCGGGTGTGCTGTATTTTATTCGCGGATTGGATTACGCGGTACACCAGCAGGCCGAGTCGAGATGGGACCAAACGCCGTTCACGCTAGCGTCGACGCCGCTGCAAGAATTGAATCAATGTCGTATTCTGGTGATCGGCGCCGGCGGCATCGGTAGCGCATGTGCGGTGCGCTTTGCGGCTTTGGGATGTACGTGTGTCGGCATTCGTCGTCGCCCAGAACTTGGTGTGCCGCCGGGGTTTGCGCGCGTCGCGTCTCCGGACGCGTTGCAGGACGAACTTGTCAGCGCGGATGTCGTCGTGCTCGCGGCGCCGTTGACAGCGTCGAGCCAAGCGCTGTTAAGCGCGCATCATTTGGCGTTGCTCCCGCAGTCCGCAATCGTCGTGAACGTAGCGCGTGGTGGACTAGTCGCGGACGATGCGTTGCTGGACGCTCTTGACGCGGGGAAGTTGCGCGGTGCGGTGTTGGACGTATTCAATACTGAGCCGCTCCCGGCGGAGAGCCCATACTGGCGGCATCCGAGCGTGCTTGTTACTCCGCATGTGTCGGGCGTCTCTCCAAAGCGTTGGGAGCGGGCACTCGACCTCTTCGAAGACAATTGGCAACGTTGGGTAGCGGGCGACTCGTTACGTAATGTTGTGAACTTCGACGTCGGTTACTGACTACACGCCGACGTCGGGGAACCGGGACGGAACCTGATCGTGGCGATAGAGCGGATTATAAAAGCAGCGGTTGAACGCGGTGCATCAGACGTCCACATCAAAGCGGGCGACGTGGTGCGTGCGCGCGTCGATGGACGGTTGATCGTCCTCACAAAACAGGCGCTCACGGCCGAGCAAACGCGTGCGATCGCGCTGCATTTTATGAGTAGCGACCTTGACCGTTCGGCCATTGATACGATTCGTGATCACGACTGCTCATGGTCGGCGGTAGGCATTGGCCGCTTTCGCGTAAATATTATGCGACAGCGTGCGTCGTATTCAGTAATTTTGCGTGTCATTCCTGAAAACGTACCGACGTTCGCGTCGTTGCAATTGCCGCAGGTGCTCAATCGCGTCGCGCGCGCGGAGCGCGGGATGGTGTTGGTCACGGGGGTGACTGGCTCTGGCAAATCGAGCACGATGGCGGCGTTTGTGCATGCGATCAACGCGTCTGACGAGAAGCATATTTTGACGCTGGAAAATCCGATTGAATTTATTCATTCCGACTTGCGAAGCTCGGTGACGCAGCGTGAAGTTGGCATAGATACGGACAGCTTTCGCATGGGCCTGCGCGCCGCCCTGCGTCAGGATCCGGATGTGATTTTGATTGGCGAAATGCGCGACGCAGAAACGATTGATACCGCGATGCAGGCCGCCGAGACGGGACATCTCTTGGTGTCAACATTGCATACGCCAGATGCGACAAGCACCATCATGCGGATTTGCGCGATGTTTCCGCCTGAGAAACAGTCAGTTGTATTACAGCGTTTGTCAGACTCGCTGCATGCGGTTGTGTCGCAACGTTTGCTGCCACGCAAGAGTGGGCAAGGACGCGTTGTGGCGGCGGAGGTGATGGTGGTTACACCAACGATTCGCGATCTGATTGCAGAGAATCGCATTAGCGAAATTCGTGATTACATCGCCGACGGGTCTCAATACGGCATGCAAGTCTTCGATCAACATTTGAGTGAGCTCGTGACGTCTGGGCAGGTGATGTTTGAGGTTGCGCTGGCAGCAGCGACTCGGCCGGCCGATTTTGAACTGACGTTTCGCATGATGAAAGGACGTCCTACGCCGGGGCTGGGAACGGCGACCATTGCGGAGCGACCTTTGGCGAAGGCGCCGACCATGGGAGTTCGGAACGGCTCGGGGACCGCGCAAAGTGGCGGCGCGGCGCATTCTGATGATTTGGGGCCAAATCCTCTCGGGACCGGCAACAATTTGCCGCCGTTGGCGACCAGTCCTACTGGCCACCACACGGTAACGAGTCCGAATCCGTTGGTCACCGATACGGTATTTGGAAGCGGTTTTGAGAGCCTTTTTGGCGGATAGCCGGTTGAACAACGTGATCGTGGTGACGGCAACGTTGGTAGATTTTGATGATGACTAAAACTTCCGTTGGTGGGCTGATGGTGCCGGCCGTCTCCACGTTTGACGCGCACGGAGCGTTGGACCGCCGAGCGTTCGAGGCGAACCTCGATGCGCATTTAGGGTTCGGCATGGATGGCGTGCTGGTGGCCGGATCGAGCGGAGAGTCCGCGTTACTTGATGACGCGGATCGACGCACGTTGCTCACGTGGGCGCGCGAACGGGTGCCGAGTCACAAGTGGTTGTTGGCGGGGATTGGTAGCGAGAGCACACGGCAGACGATTGCACGCGCGCAGGATGCGAAGGCTGTTGGCGCCGATGCCGCGCTCATTGTTGCGCCGCACTATTATTTGAAACGCATGACGCAACCTGCGCTGCTCGCGCATTTTCGCGCGGTCGCCGATGCCAGTCCGTTGCCTGTGATGTTGTACAATATTCCGGTGTATGCACACGTCGTGCTGTCGCCGGAATTTGTGTACGAGATGGCGCAACACGAGAACGTTATTGGTATGAAGGACAGTGCGGGCAACATGCCGATGTTTACCGAATATTTGCAAGCACAGAGCGCCACGTTTCGTGTGCTGACTGGAAGTGGCGGAACGACAGTGGCGGCGCATGTTGCGGGTGCCGCCGGCGCGATTCTCGCTGTGGCGCTATACGCGGGGCCGATGGTGCGCGCGATGCTCGACACATGGCGCGCGGGCGACGTCGTCTCGGCGACCGTGATGCAAGAGCGCGTGAAGACGCTCGCGATCGATATCGCAGGTGCGATGGGACCTGCGGGCATCAAGGCCGCGATGAGTATGGTGGGTTTACATGGCACCGTGCCGCGCGGACCGCTCATGCCCGTGGATACTGTAGAGTTGGCCACAATTCGTGAGCGCCTCGCGACGGCTGGACTGTTGCTCACGTGAACGGCTTTGCGCTCGCGTTGCTGGCGCTGTCGTTGCTCGGCGCACTGGTATTGGTGCCGCTCGGCTTGCCCGGTTTATGGGTGATGTTGGGCGCAGCGTTTACGTATTGGGTCGTGCTGCCCGAAGGGGGAATTGGCGTGTGGACGATGGCGGGCGCTGCATTGCTGGTCGTGACGGCCGAGGTGCTTGAATACACGATTGCCGGCCGCTACACGCGCAAGTACGGCGGCTCGCGTCGAGCGTCATGGGGCGCCATTCTCGGCGGGCTGGTGGGCGCTGTTGTGGGCGTGCCGCTTCCGCTCCTTGGTTC
>JANYFO010000355.1 GCA_025362635.1 Gemmatimonadaceae bacterium
GTGTTGATGAGCGGGTATAACTCGCAGAATGCGACGGGTCATTTTGTGGAGCAGGGGCTCGCGGGGTTTATGCAGAAGCCGTTTCGCGCGGATGAGTTGGAGGCGCAGGTCCGTGCGGTGATTGAGCGATAGCTGTTGTCGATTGCAGTCAGTCGTACCACCCTTGAAGCCACCATTGTGTCGCCGTGTTGTTGACGGCTTCGCGATACAACAACACATCGCCTTCGCGCGCAACGGTGCAGCGCCAGTAATCGCGTGCAAACGCGTCGTTGCGCCACCAGTCACCGCTCAATCGTTCTGGACCATCCACCGAGACGAAGCTCAAGCGACGACCTCGCCACCACACGGCGTCGGGGAAACCGGCGGCTTCTTCAACGTCGACGTGTTCCGGTGTGTCGAGTAATCGTAAGACGGCGGAGACGGGTGTTGGGGGTGATGCCTGTGATTTTGCGACGAGTGTTGCGACGGGTGTTGCGCCTAAGGTCATCGCGTCTGCGCGTTGCCATGTGCCCGATGCTTCGGGTCGATGCGCATCACCGGCGGTGGGATGCACGACGACATTGCCAAGACCATCGGGGTCGAGCACGGCGCGCAGTCGCGTGAATACTGCATCCGCATTCATCGCCGCATCACGCCAGGAGGGGACGAGTAAATCTCCTTGATCGGCCGCGAGTGGTGCGGTGGCAGGAATGCTGAGTGTGACCCCGATGATGGGTGCGGGAATGGTCCACTGTTCGAGCAATGTGCGGCATTGATCAAACAATGGTTCGAGACGCGCGATGGGGCGAGCAGGACGGATTTCGCGCGTGATGGTGCGATGGGGAATGGAGAGGGGATAGGGATTAGGGAATAGGGGATAGGGATTAGGGAGTGGAGCATGCGACAACAATGGAGTGATTTCCTTTTCCCCCTCTTCGCCCTCGGCCAATGGCCAGAGGCGACCCGCGTCGAGGACCAACGTGATCGCGACTGAGGCGGCGGCGCGTCCATCTTCTAATAACTCGCGCACGAGGCGCTCAAGCAACGCGCGCATCACGAACAACACGGGCGCGCTGCCCTCCGCCGGTGCTGGTAATTCCACACTCGCACTGCGCGCAGATTCGACACGCACCATGCCGGGTCGACGGGGATCATCACCACGCGATAACCGCCACGCGGTGAGTCCTGTCGCACTCCATCGTCGTTCGACATCCCCAGCCGTGAGTGCCGCAAGTGCACCAACGGTGCGTAATCCAAGCGCGCGTAATGCATCGCGTAATTCGTCGTCCATCGGTACGAGTCCGAGTGGTGCGGGGGCGAGATACGTCGCACACCCACCAGCCGGAATGATGGTCACGCTGTCGGATACCACGCGCGGATCACGCGCACGCACCACACGACTGCGTGATTGCGGAGCCCACGTTGCGGCACGCGCGGCAACACATGAATCGGCAATCGACACGCGGGCATCAGGATGCCATGTCTGTGCAAGGGTGAGTAACGTGCGCGCGAGTGCGTCTTCTCCACCAAGTCCACTAAAACCCGAGGCCCCAATCCACCACATGCCGGGCGCACCCGCGACGGGCGTGACCTGCGGACTCGCCGCGAGCAGCGTGGTGGTCATCGCGAGGATAGCATCGACGATGGCGTCGTCGTCCCATGGCTTCACCTCAAGCGCAGCACAGCACGCCCGCGCTTCAGGCACGGTCATGCCGGCACGCACACCCTGACGTCCGGCGGCGAGCGACACGACACGTAGCCGTTGTCCCTCAGCGAGCGCCCGCGGGAGTGCGTCCCAATGCATGCTCCGCACTGCCAATGCGTCCGGTACCGCCATCACGCCCCAACCGTGGCGTTCCGTTGGCGCTTTGTGACTGTCCGCTGTGCGAGGCGAGGAGGGTGTCGGTGCGTTCGCGCGCCAATTCGCGACGGGAACGTCGGCCGTAATCGGGGTCGGCGACACGACGACGTCCGCGATAGTTGGCCCAATTGCGCGTGCGACGATCGAGATCGCGTTCGGTGCCACGGTCGTGAGAAACGGGAGCGCGAGTTGTGTCGTTGGTACTGGGTGCGGTATGGCGAGTGGTGGCGTGGACATCACCAACGGATGCGCCGAGTCCACCCCACGTGACGGTATGCTGCGCTCCGTGTTGGTCGACGGCAGTGCTTCCGCTGCGCGACGTCCAGGCGTGACGCGTTCCTCGCGCCACCCCGCGCCGATCGGGAATCTCGGGATCCGCACACACGCGACGCGCCATGACGACTGCACTGCTCACCTCAACGGTCCGATAGGCTCCACCCTTTTCCACGATCACCGAAAACCCGCGTTGCCCATCGCTGCGTTGCCCGTCGCTGCGTTGCGCAACGACCTCGTCATGAGATCGTCGTCGCGTGAGGCACGACTGCACGCGTAAACGCACCGCACCACCGACACGACTGGCTTGCGCGCATCGCCGAGTATCACGCATGCGGCGTCGCGTTCACGCGCGAGTTGCGCCAACCGTACGCCATGCACCCGCGAGAGCAACGGCGCACCATCCAACACGACAAGCGCAAAGACTCCGCTGCGTAACAGGACATCGGCACACCATGCCCCACGTCGATGATCATGCGGACGCACCATCACCAATCGCGTGCCAAGGCCGGCCCACGGCTGCGGCGCCAGTGTTCGGCGCGCATCGACCCACGCAACCCACCCACCGCTCTGCAACACGCGCGTGACCACTTGGCGCAGCAACGCGGTTTTGCCGACCCCCATGGCCCCCACCACCTCGGTGATGCGACCCCGCGGAATACCACCGCCCAACGCAGCATCGAGTGGGGTAATACCGGTGGCCCACGCTGGACCCGCCAGTCGTGCGCCGCCGACCACCTCGTCCAAACGTGAACGGAGCGCGGTGAGAGCGGGGGACGGGCAGGATGCGGCGGCAGACATGTCGGTATGGTTACCGAATAAATACCGAACAAACAGGGATTAGGGAATAGGGATTAGGGGTTAGGATTGGAAAGCGCCCCACATTCAAACAATTTTTGCGGCCTGCGCCCGCCGAGAGCGCAGTGCCGCCGAGCCGCTGCTTACCGCATCAACCGTTTCGGCTCACGCTCTGTATCGCTCTCAATTTGCGCCGCCGTTCCCGACGCAAACGGCACGCTAGTGGGCGGTGTTGACGGCACGCGCGCGTCACGCGACTCACGCACACTCTCCGTTGGAGTCGTGGCGCCCGGATCGGAAATGCTCTTCTTGAATTCCTTGATCCCGTTGCCAAGCGAACCAGCAATTTCTGGAATACGCTTGGCACCGAACAGCAGCAGCACGATCACCAACACAACAGCGAGGTGACCAATACTCAGATTTTCGAACATGATGGTTACTCGCGAAAGAGAGGCGAAACGACAGCGGAGCCAACGCCATGGAGCAGAACCATGAATACTGCCATCAATGACGCCATGAATGATACGTCCGTACGCTACGAAGTTCCGCCTAAACCGTTAGTCCGAAGACCCAAATCCGTTGCCCCGAGCGGCAACCGCAGCTGTTCCTCCCGCACCGCCGCGCCAGACTCGACCACGCCCTCATGCACCGGATCGTGCTCCTCCTCGCGATAGACCCGCGCATTGAGCCCGTACCGCTCGCACAGCCGATGCATGAACTGACTGAGCCCCTTCCGATACCGCGCGCTCGCATAGGCACTCTTGTTGTACGTGCGCTCATACCGCGCGAGCAG
>JANYFO010000451.1 GCA_025362635.1 Gemmatimonadaceae bacterium
GAATTGTGTTGGACGGTCGATACCAATGACGATAAAACGCGAGCACAACCGCGCTTGTAAGGGCGCGGAGGGGAGCTTCGTCTCCCATACGCCACCGACGAATGCGATGCTGATCGTGCAAGACCGCGTAGAGCGACTCGATGGCGACCGCCTGCGCAGAATCGCGTTTGCGCTTTGACTCCTGAATTATGACTTCTAATTCGCGAGCCAGTTCATCCGGATCGATGACTGATCGTGCATACGCATCGAACTGAATCTCCAAGCCTTGCACGAACGCCGTAGATGGCAGGACGGTGAAATAGCTGGTGTGATCATAAATAGTATGCGCATTGAGATACCCACCATTGGCTTTGGTTTCGCGCGCAATCTGACCGACACCGCGCGATGACGTTCCCTTAAAAAACATATGTTCGAGCACATGCGCGATACCAACGATGTCGTCAGTCTCGTCAAAATACCCAACTTTTACATGCGTAACAATCGCCACGACTGGTGCGGATGCATCGCGACGCACCAACAGCGTAAGCCCGTTCGGCAGCACCGTGCGAATGGTGTCAGCATGAAGGGCAAGCACATCATCTGATGTACCCGATAGTGCAGCGGTCATCGCGAGGCTGGCGGTGAAGGTGGCGGCGGCTCGCGATGCACGCAGCTGGTCCAATCGCCGGGACCAGCACGATCGGACCAACGCGTTGACTCGTCCACTCGGCCTAGGCGAAGGAGCGTACACGCAAGGAACCCTTGTGCGACACGATCCGTCGGATCGAGTTGGACCGCGCGAACGTAAAATCGTCGTGCAATTTCTAATGTGCCGTCGGCCAAGAGTGCTCCAGCGAGTTCACGATTAGCCACTGCACTGGTTGGCGCTATGCGCACGGCGGCCTCAAGATATCGGCGGGCGGCGAGCGAGTTTCCGTCGTCGCGTGCGATACGGCCAAGATATACGATCGGTCGCACATCGTCCGGCTGCTCTTGTGCGGCCTTCGCGAATGCAATGCGCGCGGTTTCGCGCGACCCGCGTTGATATGCCGCGAGCCCGTCCTCCATGGCCGTAGATTTTTGTCGCAGTCCGTACACATACCACGCGCCCGTACCGCCCAAAAGGACAACAGCTAACATCGCGAGCAGCACACCAGGAGACCGAAAAACTCCATGGGCTGGTGCGACAACCACAGTCCACGCGGCCGCGGGTGCGAGAGGCGGAGGCACGTCCGTCGAAGACACCGTCGACACCCGCGTCGTTATCGTCGGCGACACGTTGGTCACGGCCACCTTAAGCGCTTCGAGGGCATCTGTCGCGAGTCGACGTTCCGTGTCTGACGGCGCAGTGTCTAACGTCGATTCGACATGTATGAGCTGTTGCGTCTGCTCCTGCCACCCATACAGCGCAATCAATGCGTGCGCGTCACCGAGTGACAATCGCTCAAGACGACTCGCTTCCCGCACCAATGCTTGTCCATTGAGATCCGCGCGGTCTGTAACCGCACCGAGCACAGATTCGACGGCACTCCACATGCCAACAGCGCGTTGCCCTGCCGAGTCCACGGCGAGCCCGCTGATCACTGGCGCAAAGACAGCTTGCGCCGCATTGAGCGCGGCGCGAGCGACTTCCGTTTCAGCGAACAATGCGGAGCAACCCCGCGTCCGCACTGCCTTTGATAAACGCCTCCGGCGCGTGTGCTGCTATCAGGGTTCCCGTTGCACCGTAATGTCGACGCGATTCGGACGCCATGTACTCGTCAACCGGACGGCCGTCGCTACGCGCATCACGCAACGCCTCCACGATCTCCTCCCAAGTACCGTCAAACATACTCCCATCGCGCATGACGATTCGGTGCGGCCCCTCACTCGCCAAAACATCGGCAGACACACTTGCCGCCTGCTGTTGATGGGCCAATCCACTGAGCAGTGAGCCAAGCGTTTCGAGATGTCCTTGCGCTTGCGACATTGCTGCGTGCTCCTGTTCGGCGAACGATTGCTCGACCTCCGCCAGCAGCTCGTCGATGGCATCCAGCTCTCCTGTCAGCTCAACCAACCGCGCCTCCCACGGACGAAGCTCTGGGTCCTCATCCGTGAGCTTGTACACGGATTTTTTCAGCTCCATCAACCGCCAGATCCCAAGCTCATCCCAGTGGTCTTCTGGCGTCGTCTTGTCAAATTCTGCGATAGCAGCATCCACGTTGCCGCCATCGTATAAAAGATTGGCAAGGTATACCCGCGCTTCCGCGAACTCTGGGTCAAGCGACAACGAATGACGCAGCGCCGTCATCGCTTCTTCGTCGAGCCCCAGTCGATGTTTTGCGTACCCGACACAGGCCGCGGCCTCGGCGGAATCGGACGCGTGCGACACGGCGCGTTCGAAGTACGACAACGCGTCGTCGACAAAGCCCTCGCGAAATAACGCGCGCCCGATCTGCAACATCAAGTCGATGTCATCTTCATAGCCGAGCTCGATTGTGCGATCAAACTGGCGCATCCCCTGATCGACCTGTCCGAATTTCAGCAACACCTCGCCGAGTCCAGCCAGTGCGTCCTCGTGATCGGGATCATATACCAACGCCTCGTCAAAGCTGCGTCGTGCCCACGCAAATTCATCACGCGCTAGTCGGGCATAGCCGACACCGACGTGCAGTTCCACCGCGTTCGGATACAGCACCAGCCCCTCACGCAGGACATCGAGCGCCTCGTCATACTGCGCTTCGTTGTACAACACGTGCGCGCGTTCGTCGTATTCCTCGGAACTCAGGAATGGAGTGGACATCTTTTCTCAAACCTCCGAAGCGAGCGGGTTACCGGATAGTGCCGAGCGCTTGCCAACGTCTCACCAACGATCTTCACGTGCGCCACCTTTCCCTAAACTATCTGTGTGTGTTGTTACTCATGATACCGTATCAACTAATACCCGCGAGGGTTCCATCCCATTCGCTATCATCGCGCCCGTAGTCCGGGTGTGCACCGCGCATCGCGACGAGCGCTGACGCGATCTGTCCGGCGAGCAACGCGTTCGCTTCCAGGAGGTCGAGATTGGTACGCACCGATGCGCCATCTGTACGACGCTGCACGTCGGCCAAGAGATACGGTGTCACCGCTGCACCACGAATGCCATCCTGTGCTGCCTGCGCAAGCGCCGCCAACGTCGCCGACTCAACGAGCGCTCCTGGCAACGCGCTGTGCGCCGGTGGTGGTTGTACCACGAGCAGTGCACTGGTGCGGCCGAGCGCACGATGCGCCATCCAAATACGCGCGATCTGTGCCGGCGTATCAGCCGACGCGCTAAGGGACAGTCCAGTGCCCGTTGTAAAAAACCCCGGTAGCTCGCGAGTACGGTAGCCGACCACGGGAACGCCCAACGATTCGAGCCGTTCGAGCGTCGCGGGCAAATCAAGAATGGACTTGGCACCGGCGCAGACCACAATGACCGGTGTTCGCGAGAGTTCGATCAAATCGGCCGATTCATCGAACGGCGCGTTGCGATGCACACCGCCAATGCCGCCAGTGGCGAACACTTCCACGCCACCCTGCGCGCAAAGTGCCAACGTCGCCGCCACCGTTGTGGCCCCATCGACGCCGTCGGCCATCGCGACGGCTAAATCACGCGCAGAAACTTTGCGCACCCCGTCGCGCGCGAGAAAGCGCTCCAGCGCGTCGGGTTCAAGCCCGAGCACCGGAACGCCTCGAACGATTGCCGTTATGGCCGGCGTGGCGTGTGCCGCGACGACGGCGCTCGTCATGCGCGTGGCCGCCTCTCGATTGAAGGGAACCGCGAGCCCTTGCGCGAGTACCGAACTTTCTAGCGCGACAATCGCGCCTCCACGCGCCAGCGCATCGGCAATCCCTGCGGTGCTCCGCAGCCGCATCACGCGCAACACTCAGTCAGCGGCGGCCTCGAACGCATCACTTTTGCGCGCTTCCACAAGCTCCCAATCTTTCGACGTTGGATCATATACCGCCATAATCTTGATCGTCTCGCCCGACCACGCATCAAACAGTTTACCAGTCTTCTGGTAAATCTTTATTTCGTGTCCGTCTTCGAATTTTAACACCACCATCGGATAATCACTGTTGGTGTATTGGCGGCGAAGTTTCTTCGGCGGATGGCTCGTCGGCGCGTTCATGCGTCTCTCAGTCAGGGGTCGCGAATGTTCGCGTGGATGCACGAGAAAAGTTGGGTTGCTTAACGCGGCGGCGCCAGCGGCAATGTCGCAATCGAGGCACGGCAATCATGTCACGGTCGTCGAAACGCCGGAAAACGCCCGCCACGACTCCGTGGTCAAAATATCGTCGATCGCCGCGACGCACGTTTCAAGTTCCGCATCGCTGGTATAGAAATGCGGCGCAACACGAATACCCGCGCCCGGACGAAAGTCGATCACAACGTCGCGCGCGAGCAACGCACGCGCGACTTCCCCCCCGTGCGGTACATCAAACGCGACGGTACCGCCGCGACGCTCGTCCGCACGTGGCGCGTGCACACGCCAGCCACGCGCATCGGCCAATGCGATCAGCCGCGACGTTTGCCTGACGCTCTTTTCTCGTATCGCCTGCAGACCCGCCTCAGCAACAATGCGGGGGCCCTCGATAGCGGCGAAGAGTGCGGGCACCGTCGGCGTGCCGCCAAGCCATCGCCACGCACCTGGCGCGTAGTCCATGCTGTCAGCAAACGCGAACGGCGTGCGATGCGCCTGCCATCCGGTTATCGCAGGCGCGAACCGCGCGCTTGCCGACGGAGACGCGTACAAGAAGCAGCCGCCTGGTCCTCCGCACAGCCATTTTAGAACACCGCCGCACAAGAAATCCACGCCCAGCGCATGGACGTCGACGGGAATGACCCCAACGCTGTGGTAGGCATCGAGCGCCACGATTGCGCCGACGGCATGCGCATGCGCGCAGATTTTTGCCGCATCTAAAATGTATGCCGACCGAAAAAGCACATGCGAAATGGCCACGAGCCGCGTCCGCTCCGTAATCGCCGCAAGCAAACGTTCAAGATCAATTCCAATGCCATCGTCAGTGGGTACTACGGTTACGCGCGCACCCAATCGAGTGGCTAGCGCATCGTACGGGTATCGCACGGAGGGGAAGTCGAGCGCGGTCATGACGATCTCATTCCGCTCTGTTGGATAGTCCAACGCGGTCAGGATGCTCGTCATCGCCTGCGTTACGGTGGGCACCATCACCACTTCATCAGCCGCCGCACCAATCAGCGGCGCGACGATCGCGCCCACCGTTATCGGCATTTCCCACCATCCCTCAGCCCACGCGCGCACACCGCGCTTCTCCCATTGCGCCGCATATTCGGCGAGCCGCGCGGGCACACCGCTCGGCATCGCGCCGAGGGAATTGGAGACGAGATACGTTGAGGTGTTCAGTATCGGGAATTCGTCACGGAAACGGAGCAGCGAATCAAGCACGAGATTAGTGATCGAGGCGGCGGTGTGATGGAGCGATGTCTCACTGCAGTGTAGTAGCGCGGCCATGAAATAGTTATTTCCCGTCGCATGTTCAAGAACTCGCGCCGCGCAACCGAAAGAACAGGCATGCTCACACCCGCTCTCTCCATGACCGCCATCGCACTCGACCAACCCACCGCCGATCCACTCGGCCGCATTCTGCGGGCGTACGACCGCGCCATCAGCGCGTGCGAATCGTTTCAGCACGTCGCGGCTCGTAATGCCATCGCCGTGCTGCGGGGTGCCATGGAACTGGACACGCCGGAAGCGCGGAGTTTTGACGCGTTGTACGCGTGGTGTGATCAGGCCGTGCTGCAACGGGACTTTGTGG
>JANYFO010000485.1 GCA_025362635.1 Gemmatimonadaceae bacterium
ACTCGCCCTCCCATGATTGGCCCGACCACAATCACGAGAGCAATCAGGAGCGGCAGCCACACACGCCGAGCTGAAAATAATACGAAGGGCGCGAGCGCAAGCATTGGAATGAGGAGCACGAATCGCGGTCCGTACGCGAGCAAAGTAGCCGGTAGAAACGACTCAGATGTTGTGATAAACAACACCCACATCACTACCATGCAGGCGAGATAACCCCACGTCAGTCGAGTGGTCCATCGACGCACGACTGATGCACTGTGCAGCTGCTGCACCGTGTCTCCGATCCACGCACGAGCCATTGCACGAACCATTGCACGGAAACGGCGCGCCGTTCCCGCGATCGACAGCGTGAAGCGAGGTTTGCCAAGCGAGCGACGAACAATCGTCACCGTCCGCCCGCACCGACATCGTAGCCGTTTCCCGATATGGCTATCGTCTGTGTTGTACAACTCGCCGCACGCGCACCGTACCGAAAAATCGGTTCGATGCGCGATTGGCCGAGGGCTCACCGTTGAGACTCCGCCGTAACGCGTACGGCGCCTACAATCCGTCCAGCAAAGAATCGTTGTTCGATGTTGCGGCGATACGCTTGATTAACCACTCCATGCCCGCCTGCGGCGGCAATTGATGCAAACCACGTCGCAGCAAATGCACCTTTTCCAGCTGGTCCGGGCGATACAGCTTTTCCTCCCGACGCGTCCCGCTCGTCGCGATATCAAAAGCAGGAAAAATGCGACGATCCGCCAAACTCCGATCGAGTTTGATTTCGCAATTGCCCGTCCCTTTGAACTCCTCGAAAATGACGTCGTCCATGCGCGAGCCGGTTTCAACCAACGCCGTCGCAATGATCGTCAACGATCCGCCGCCGTTCTCCTCAGAGATCATGCGTGCCGAGCCAAAAAATGCCTTCGGTTTTTGCATTGCCGTAGAATCCAAGCCACCCGACATCGTGCGCCCAGTGCCGCGGTCAGTCGTGTTGTGCGCACGCGCTAACCGTGTAATCGAGTCGAGCACGATCACGACATCTTTCCCTTGCTCGACCAGTCGTCGCGCACGCTCAAGCGTCATATCCGCAACTTCGACGTGACGCTTTGACGGCATATCGAAACTCGACGCGACGACTTCGCCATACCCCCACGTAATCATCTCGCTCACTTCTTCGGGGCGCTCATCCACGAGCAACACCAAGAGTACGGCTTCCGGATGATTGATCGATACACCCTCGACGATCGCTTGCAACAACGTGGTCTTGCCGGCACGCGCCGGGGCGACGATAAGCGCGCGCTGCCCGTAGCCAATCGGCGCAATCAGATCGATCGCACGACGTGTGAGCTCTGGACCGGTCTTTGCCGGACGCCCAGTCTCGAGCGTGAGTTTACGATCCGGATAACTGGCCGTGAGCGTATTGAAATCGAGGCGCTTCTCCAACAACACGGGCGAGCCGTCATTCAGCGTCAGCACTTCGATCGCCGCCGACCGACCACGCGGATCTCGGCCATACGTCACTTCGATTTTGTCGCCACGGCGGAGCTGATGCAGGCGGACCAAATTGGGCGGAACGAACGGATCCGCCGCATCGGGGAGGTAGCTATTCACTGCTTGACGAAGAAACCCGCCATCACGTGCCGGATCAAACCAACCCACCATTGTGCCGTCCGCAGTTAATGGCACGCCGGTTGGCAACACGCGATCAAACTGTGGTTCGCTGGCCGGTGATGCCACGCCAGGTGCGCCAGGCCGTCTGAAACGACTCCGGCCTCGACGAGGATTGCGACGCGAATCGTCCGGGCCGCTGGCTGGGTCGCCGCGATCTAACCGATCCACGCGTTCAACACGCTCTGGACGCGGACCACGATCGGGCCGCGGACCACGATCAGGCCGCTCATTGCGAACCGGTCGGTCACCGCGCGGGCGATCTGTGCGTTCCACCCGATCAGTGCGTTCGATACGATCAACGCGCTCGAGTCGCTCGACACGGTCCCCGTGCAGACGCTCAAGTGCCGACTCAAAACTGCTGGGCGGAATGGGTTGCGGGATTGGCCGCGGTCGTTCGACGGGCGGCGGGAGCGGCGCTGGCGCAGGAGGGCGTGACGCTGGAGGACGCGACGCTGGAGGACGCGACGCGACGGGAGCCTCTCGCGGCGTACTGACCTCTGGTGCGTACGGATTGTCGTCCCCGGCATTGTCGGGGGCTGACTGAGTCGCAGCGCGGCTGCGGCGGACGGGACGTTTGCGTTCGTTCATTCAGATACTGCGTGTGGAACGTGGGCTC
>JANYFO010000015.1 GCA_025362635.1 Gemmatimonadaceae bacterium
CGTCCGCTGCTTGAAGTACGTGAACACCACGCCGACACGACCGTTCAAGGCGCTGAGGTCGAAGCCCGCTTCTGTTTCGCGCGTGCGTTCTGGACCGAGGTTTGGATTACCGATTTGTCCCGGCGTAAATGCGGCAAGTCCACCTTCGGCGGCGACGGGATTCCACGTACGCGTGGCGTCGAAAGCGCCCGGTGCTTTCCCTGCTTCACCGACCGCCGCACGCAGTTTAAATGTTTCGATGAACGTCGCAGGCCAGAACGATTCATCGGACAGCACATACGACAGGCTCAGCTTTGGATATTTTTGCAAGCCAAAGCTTTTGCCAAACGCGCTGTTGCCATCAATGCGAAGGCCGGCGGTTACGAACAGCTTGTCGCGCCAGCCCAGCACTTCTTGGCCAAAGAAGCCGGCGTTGATGACGCGTTGTGCATTGACATCTGTGATCTGTCGTAACGAGCCACTGATGAGTGTGGGTGTGCCGGGTCCAGCGAAATTGTCTGACTGCAAATCCGTGCTATTCAGCCGACTGTCAAAGAGTTGTCCGCCAATGGATGTTGACGACGAGAAACGTTTGCCGATCGATTGCTTCCATGTGCTCGCGTAATCGACGGAGATGAGCGAACGATTCCACAGCGTTTGAAAGTATTGACCCGTTGGCGTACGCAGATAACCGAACGGGTTAATGGTGCGAATGTCAGAGTTATTGTAGTCGAAGCCAACAGACACGCGATTCGACAACTGTTCGAATGGTGTCCACGTTGCGGTACCGCCGGTGACGAAATGATCGTTGGCGATCGTATTGGACTTGGAGAAAACGGTATCGTTCAACACGCACGTCACGGTCGTGGTGCTGCAGCCGCTGCCCTTGAAGTTTGATCCTGGACCGCGCGACACATTCAGTAAAAATGCGTCGGCGCTGTTGCCGTCGGAAATCATTGCGGTCCCACGACGTTGATACGACGTGTTCAGTGCAAGCGTGATATTCTTGCGCGGCGCGAAGCCAATGTTGGCGCGGATACCACCCGTTTTGTTATTACCCACACGGAGCACGCCGTACTCATTTTCAAAATTGCCCGAAATGGCGTAACTGATGCCGCTACCGGAACCGCGAACACCGAGCGAATACCGACTCACAGCGCCCTTTTGCAGCCAAGAACCGCTGGCGGGACATGTTGGATCCTCGAACGCGACGCCCGCGGCATCCACGACAAGCGGACCACGGCACTGCTTCAGGAAAAGTCCCGTTGCGTCAGAGGGCGGGCCGAATCGCCCCATACTGTTAAAGCCACCCGCGGCCTCCAGCGTCCACGCAGCCGGGCCTTCGCGACCGCGCTTCGTGAAGATCTGAATCACACCACCGGACGCTTCGGTCCCATACAGGGTGGTGGCTGCCGGACCTTTCACCACTTCAATACGCTCGATATCGGCGGCAGCGATGTCATTGAGTGGTGACACCGATTGGCGCGACGACACGCTGGTTGGCGTATTGCCGTTGAAGATGCGTACGCCATCCACATAGATGAGCGGGCGATTGCCTTGCGTAATGCTGTTCACGCCACGGAGCCGGATGGTGCCGCCCGCGCCAGGTTGTCCGGAATTGCCGAGTACGGTTACGCCGGTTGAACGTCCCTGTAAAATTTGTTGTGTATTGGCGACCGCACCGCGCTCGAACTGCGACGCGTCAACGGTCGTGACGGCATTGCCGACTTCCTTCTTCCGTTCTTCGCCCGTGGCGGTGACCACGACGCCGGTGAGGGAAACGGAGCTCTTGTTCAGTGCAAAGTCGACGACGGCGTTTCCGTTGACCGTGACAACAACGCTGCGTGTTTGCTGCGCATAGCCAATGCGACGCACGGTGACGATGTGCGGACCGGCACTCACGTTGGCGAGCACGTATCGCCCGTCATCACCCGTGGCGCGTCCGAGCGGCGTCCCGGCAACGATCACCTGTGCGGCGACGATGGCTTGCATATTGTCGGCGTCGATGACGCGACCACTGATAGTGCCGGTGCTTTGCCCAATCACGGTGGACAGCGGGAGTACACATGCGGTCACGGCGATGTACAGCCAGCGACTTCGAGGATTGAGAGGGTGCACGGGAAGGTCGGTAAACGGTGATGGCCGTCGCCTATGTCCTGCTGGCGCAGAACATGCTACGACGATGTTGGGGAGAACAACAAGATCATAATTTAAGTCATCTCCCGGATCGCGTTTCCTGCCAACGTCCTGCATCGATCGTATTACCCTGAGGAGTGTTTTCGATATGCGAACAACAGCGATGATGATGACCACTGCACTGATGATGGCCGTTGTCGGTTGCGCCACCAATCCGGTGACCGGACGACGCGAGCTTTCGTTGATTTCAGAGTCGCAGGAAATACAAATGGGGCGCGAAGCCTCACAAGCAGATTTGAAGCGCGTTGGCGAAACCAATCGCGTGGACGCGCAAACGATGGTTCGTCGCATTGGACAACAAATTTCGTCAAAGTCGGAACGTCCAAATTTGCCATGGGAATTTCATCTCCTCGATGATGCAGCCGTCAACGCGTTTGCCTATCCTGGTGGCTTCATTTTCGTTACGCGCGGTCTCCTGACACACCTCAATAGTGAAGCTGAGCTGGCTGAAGTGATCGGCCATGAAATCGGGCACGTGACGGCCAAGCACACGGTCGCATCAATGAGCAAACAACAAGTCGCGCAGATTGGACTCGCCGCCGGTAGCGTGCTTTCTCCACAAGTTGCGAAGTATGGCGATTTGCTTGGTACTGGCGCCTCGTTGCTCTTCCTCAAGTTTGGACGAGATGACGAAACGCAGGCTGACGCGCTCGGTTTCCGATATTCGTTAGCGCAGGGATACGATGTGCGCGAAGCGCCGAAAGTGTTTAAAACATTGTCGCGACTCGCCGGTGAGAGTAGCGTGCGGATTCCTGAGTGGCAAAGCACGCATCCTGATCCCGGCAATCGTGTGCAGGTTGCGGAGAAAAAAGTCGCGGCGCTTCCAGCCGGATCGCTCACGAATGCTAAAGTCAATCGTGAGGCGTTCCTGAAAATTGTTGACGGCATGATGTTCGGCGAAAATCCGCGCCTCGGATATTTCAAAGGCACACGATTCTTACACCCGGATCTTCGCTTCCAACTGGATTTTCCAAACGGATGGAAAAGCGTGAACATGCCGGATGCTGTTGTGTCGCAGAGCAGCGACAATGCAGCCCAATTGCAACTCATCCCCGGCCAAGGCACGCCAACGCAAGCCGTGCAACAGTTTGTCGGGCAGCAAGGCATTACGGTGCGGCAAAGTGGACAGACAACTATCAACGGCTTACCTGCAGTGTTCGCACAGTTTGATGCGCAAGCGCAGGATGGCACGCTGAAAGGCATTGCAGCGGGCGTTCAATACCAGAACACGACCTACTTGCTAGTGGGAATCATGAGCGCTGCTGGTGCGGCACAGCACACAAATGAAATCGACAATGCAATTCGGTCGTTTCGCGTATTGACCGATGCGGCATCCCTGAACGTACAACCAGCGGTGGTGCAGCTGGTCACGCTGCCAGAATCAATGACGGCGCAGACTTTTGTCCAACGCTATCCAAGTAGCGTACCCGCGGCGCAGATCTTTGTCATCAACGGTGCTGACGCGACCACAAGTTTTCCGCGCGGTACGATCCTCAAACGCGTGATCGGTGGCGTGTTGCCATGACGCACCGATCGTACGAGGCAGGTTGTCCGCACGCTTGATGGTGAGCAACACAGCAACGAAGTACGCCTTACGGCGATTGCTTCGGCCGATGTGAATCGGTACGCGGACGTGTGTGAATAAGTAACGCGCCACCAAGTGACACCACGGCACCTAGTACAAACGGCCATTGCAACGACGACGCACGGGCAACTGCACTGGCCAGAAACGGACCAACCACACGCCCCATCGATGCCGCGCTTTGGTAGGCGCCGAGCACTGCACCGCGTTCGTTCGGTGCTGCAGTTGCCGCGACGAGTCCGCTCATGCTGGGATTAAATAGTGCTGATCCAACGCCGAACACAGCGAGGGCCACGAGTAACCACGCCATCGAGTGCACCGACGGAATACACGCGAGTCCGATCGCAATGAGAATTGCGCCGGCGCGCGTGAGGCTTGCGGCACCAAATCGTTTTGTCAGCGTACCGATGACGCCCGCTTGCACGATCACGGAAATCACGCCCACAAATCCGTAAATCCATCCGAGTGCGCGTGGTCCAACGGCGAGTCGCTCTGCGGCGAAAAGTGCGAGCGTACTCTGGAACAAGGCAACGGCAGCGACGACAATAACGGTTGACCACAGTAAGTCGCGTAACACAGGACGTTGAAACTGCGCGGCTAAGCTCACGCGTTTGACGCCTTTCATCGCGCGTTTTTCTAGCGGCAACGACTCAGGCAGGCGAAACCAAGTGAGCACAAATGCGACCAATGATAGCACGGCGGCGCCATGCGCCACACGAGCGAGCGCACCAACGTTGTCGGCATTGGTACCAGCGAGCAGTCCGCCCAGTGCCGGACCAAGAATGAAACCCAGCCCGAATGCGGAGCCGAGCAAGCCGAGGGCCTTTGGTCGTGTCGCATCGGTGGTGATGTCCGTTGTATACGCATACGCTGCGGAGATATTTCCAGCCGCCAATCCCGCCAGGATACGCGACGCCGCCAGCGAGACCCCGCTATCGGCGTAGGCCAGCATCCACGACGCGGCGGCGTTTCCGAGTAGGGTGAACAACAAGACGGGACGCCGGCCGATGCGATCAGAAAGGCTGCCCCACAGGGGTGCCCCCACAAGCTGCCCGAGGGAATACAGGCCGAGAAAGAAGATGACCGATGCTGGATCGACGCCCACCTTCTGGGCGTAAAACGGAAACACCGGGATAATCATCCCGAATCCGATGAGGTCAAGAAAAACAACAAAAAATAACGTGGGCACGGCGTCAACCGGGGATAGCTGTGGCGCGGGGGATGCTATACTGACGCAGAGTACTCCGACCGCCAACCGTTCGGCACCCTGTCCCCGTACATGTCTAACACTGCTCCCGAGAACCGGCGTGAAACGCGCATTCTCGCTGATTTACAAGACGCGGTCACGCGCATGCATGTGCTCGCGCAGCAACCGCGGCTCGTCGTGGCCAAGGGTAAGCGTACACAGGGCGCGCGACCGATGGCCTGGCAAGTGCTGTTTGAACGGAGTTTTGGTGGCGAGTTGCCGCCCCTGCGGTATCGTGGAGTGTCGGCGCGCTCACTAATAGCAGTGCTGACAAATGGGTTCGATAGTGAGCCGACACTGGATCCGTTATGGGCGCACGATCGGCTGAGCGACGCGATGGCCGACGGTCCGGTCATTCAGGCGTTTCGCGCGGATCGGTTACCGGATGACGTCGCGAGGGCACTGGTGGGTGTGCTGGTGTTTGAGGAAGAC
>JANYFO010000021.1 GCA_025362635.1 Gemmatimonadaceae bacterium
CGCGTTCGAGACGATGATGCCGTCAACCACGTACAACGGATCGCCTTGGCCAAGCACTGACGTAGCGCCGCGAATTTGAATTTGCGAACCACCGCCTGGTGCTCCGCTGTTTTCAAACATGCGAGCTCCGGCAACCTTTCCGGCCAAATTGCCTTCGATCGAACGCGCTGGGACGCGGTTAAGCTCAGCGGTGTTGACGGTGGCAACGGCTGTTGCGGCCGACTTGCGGTCGACGGTGGTCGCGGCGCCCGTGACCGTCACACCTTCAAGCTGCAGAACGTCGCGCTCCAGCACGAAATCCGCAGTCGAAACTGTCGGCGCGAGACGGACGGTTTGGCGCTTAAAACCGAGTTGACGGGCCATGATCGTGACATCGCCATTCGGAACACGAATGCGATATTCACCTTTTTCATTCGTACGGACGCCAACTTGCTGTCCGACAATGTTGACGGTCACGTCGAGAATTGGCGCACCAGAACCAGCCTGCGTCACCTTACCCGTAATTTCCCGGGTTTGCGCATCCGCACGAAGCGGCAGCAAAGCGACGATAGCGGCAGTGGCAACAAACTTGAAAAGCCTGCCCATGAAGGGTCTCCGAAAGGAGGGAAGCGGAGTACTGAGAGAATCGTTTTGATTCGCCGCAGTGACATACCGACCACGACCGTGAAAACGGTGCGGGTCTGTAACAACGGTGTCTCGGTGCGTAACGGTACAAACTAGGAGGAGAACAGCGATCGTCCAGTTCCCGTCACCGATCTGCGCTGGGACCGGACGACTTGACGCGTTGCGTCGCGCGACAGAGTCGGACGGTCAGTCCACTTGACCATTCCGCTTGCGATCCCGCGATGTCGCGCCTGTGGCATCAATTACGTAGGATGGCGGTCGATGGTAGCCGGCGCTTAAGCGTCAGACGCGCCGTCTCAACAATCGCATGCAGAGGCATCGCGCTACATCGCGCTACATCGCGCGTGCACCGAACGCGCGGCGGATAGCCACCGTCCGCTCCAATTCATCGCGTGACTGCAGGATTTTTTGCGTGAGATCGGGTGCGAGATCGGGATGGGTCGCAAGCCATCGGTCAATATCCTGCAACGCTTGCTCGCTTGCCTGTCCACCAATGGCGGCACCCAACCAACTACCGAGAAAAAAGATGCGACGATTGCGCTGAATCCACGGCAGCGTATCAAGCGCGGGAACCAAAAAACGACGCGTCAACTCCGCACGCTCCGGGTCATTGAATGCACGCAAGCTCGATGTCACCCATTCCTCATTTAACTCCTTATCCGCAAACCACCGCGCAAAATACCCTTGCTTTGCCTCGCTCGTCGGTCGAGCCGCACCGGCAACAAAGGCGAGACGCTTTCCTTCCGACGTAGAATCCCGGCTCGTTTCCGCACGCAACCGGGCCTCGGATGATGGAGCGCCGCGCGCTATCAAGCGCGTGACAATTGACCATCGCGAGGGTGCACGCAACGGCAATCCGGCGGCGGTCGTGCTGTCCAACCACGCGTCCAATTGATGCAATGCATCATCTGTGCGTGCGAGACTAATCACTGCATCCAATTGCGATTTACGCTGTCCGTACGGTCGCGTGCTATCCGTCGCACCGGCCAGTAAAATGCGCTCCACCCGCGGTAGTAACGAATCACGCACCGCTGGCGCGGCGTATCGCGTCAGCACGGTTGACAAGCGTCCAACAATGCTGCCGGACAACTGCTCATCGCGCTCGTTCGGAAGCTCGCGCAAGGCTACGGCAGCAAAACGCTCCGGAGCGATTCGCGCATCACGGACGAGATCCCACAGCGCGCCCCACAGCATCGCACGCTGGAAGTCGTCGTGCACCTGCCCGAGATTTGCTTCAATCCACCGAACACTCGCACTATCCGGCAGCACGAGCGCGTAGCCGTAGTCGCCATCGTTGGCAAACACAAATGCGGGCGCCGCTCTGCCCGCCGCCGCTCTGATCACCACTGTGTCCGTGTTGAACTCCACCGGCAAGCGCACGGAGGGACGACCGTCGGCGTAATACAACAACACTTGCATCTTGAGCGGCCAAGCCCCCCGACCAGAGATGCTTCCTTGTGCGGGATGCTGCGCCAACGCGAGTCGCGTAATGCGTCCGTTGCGCACGCTCAGCTGCTGCTCCACAACGGGCATTCCTGGTCGCAAAATCCACTGCTTGCCCCATGACGTCAGATCACGCCCACTCGCGTGTCCAACGGCGCGCAATAAGTCCTGCCATGTCGCATTGGCATACGCATGTGCGCGAAGAAATTCGCGAATACCAGTCTGGAACGAACGCTCACCAACCAAAAATTCCAACTGACGTAATACGCCCGGCGCCTTGTTGTATACGATCGGACCGTAGTTGCTTTTCGCCTGATCCAAATTGGCCAACGATTGCCAGACGGGCGTGGTGCCGCGCGTCGCATCGGTGCCGTACGCTACAGGCTTGTTCCGTAGATAAAACGTTTTCCACGCGTTCGATTGCGGTTCGAGCGACGCCTGCATTTTTGCTGCCATGTACGTCGCAAAACCCTCTTTTAGCCACAAATCATCGAACCAACGCATCGTGACGTAGTCACCAAACCATTGATGTGCGACCTCGTGGAACGCGGTGGCTTGTCGACCCAGTAATTGCGAAACTGTCGGACGTTCCCGATAGATGAAACTCTCTTCGTTGTAGAAAATCGCGCCGGGATGTTCCATGCCACCAAATGGGAACGCTGG
This sequence comes from Gemmatimonadaceae bacterium, assembly GCA_025362635.1. Lineage (GTDB taxonomy): Bacteria > Gemmatimonadota > Gemmatimonadetes > Gemmatimonadales > Gemmatimonadaceae > Gemmatimonas. The sequence continues at coordinate 2,731 of JANYFO010000021.1, forward strand.
TGCGAGAAGAAATTCAAATTTTCCAAACGGGTACGGTACATTGAACCAGTTGCCGAGCCAAACAAGCGCGCGCGCATTCATCGCGAGCAACGTATCAGCCTCAACTTCACTCGCGCGTGAGCGACGCGACCAAAGTGTGATCGGCACAGCGGGCGTACCGGATGCAATGACAAATGGTCGCGTAACGGTACTCCACGGTCCCGCCGCAAACGCAATCAGATACGTGCTTATCGGTTGTGTTTCGCCAAAAAAATGTGTGCGCGTGTTGCCGGTGCTGTCGATACGCGTTGGCATACCGTTTCCAAGCGCGCGCCACGCGCTCGCCGTCGTGAGTGCGAACGTAACGCGGGCTTTGAGATCAGGCTGATCAAAGCACGGGAAGAGCAAGTTTGCATCGGAAGGCACGAGAAGCGTATACAAATAGTCGTTGCCGTCCGTCGCATCGTGCGCGCGAATGATACTTGCGCCGGCTGGT